>NZ_OY781884.1:300000-600000 GCF_963677155.1 uncultured Draconibacterium sp.
TGGAACATATTGGTACACGATGATGGTTCGGATGACGAAACCATTGCTATTTTTAAAGAGTTTGAAAAGCAACAAGGCCGTGAGATTAAAATATTGAGTAGTGATAAAAATCTGGGGCCAATGCGAAGTTTCGAAAAACTATTGGAATACAGTTCTGCTGAATACATCATGTTTTGCGATCAGGATGACGTATGGTTGCCCCATAAAATTGAAGAATCATTAGCTCGTATTCAACAACTGGAACGGAAAAACCCCGATAAGGCGGCATTGGTTTTTAGCGATCTGGAAGTAGTAGATGAACAATTAGCTACAATCAATCCATCCTTCTGGAACTACTCGAAAGTCGATCCTGAGAATGTTTATAATGCCTACAAACTCTTAATTAATAATCCGGCTCCAGGTTGTACTTTTATCATGAACAGGAAGGTAAAACCACTGGTTCTGCCATTTCCGGAGCAAGCCAGAATGCACGACTGGTGGATTATCTTAAAAGTAGCAGAATCAGGAGTAATTGACTATCTAAAAAAGCCGAGCTTATTATACCGGCAACACAAAAAAAATATAGTTGGTGCAGAGGCCATAAAAAATACTTACCTGTTATCGCGAATGGCTAATTTATCACTCACCATAAAAAGGAATAAGGAAAGCTACCAAATGATGAAATGTTTATCGAACGATTATTCCCTTCTTAAACTTTTCTGGTACAAACTGCGCATATCGCTGGCTAAACTCCGATGACAAAATGATTATTTCGGTTTGTATACCAACCTATAACGGCGGGCAGTATCTAAAAGAACAGCTCGATTCGATCCTGAACCAGACCCAGGCAGTGGATGATATTATTATTTCAGATGATTCGTCAACCGACCAAACGGTTGAAATTATCCGGTCGTATAACAACTCCAAAATAAGGTTATTCGAAAAACAGCGGTTTTCAAGTCCTGTGTTTAACCTCGAATTTGCGTTAAAACAAGCCAAAGGCGACTATATTTTTTTGGCCGACCAGGATGATGTATGGATGCCCGACAAGGTAGAAACTCTGGTCAATGAATTGGCAACAAGTAAATTGGTAATTTCCGACGGAATAATAATAAACCAGAAGGGTAAAGAAATTGCTTCATCAATATTTGAAATCTATAACTCACGAAAAGGCTTTTGTAAGAACCTCGTAAAAAATTCGTACATGGGTTGTTGTATAGCTTTTCATAAAGACTTATTACCGATTGTTCTACCTTTCCCGAAAAAAATTGCCATGCACGATTTATGGATCGGGTTAAATGCAGAATTGTATACAAAACCGATATTCTGTCCTGCCAAATTGGTGAAATACAGAAGGCATGATTTTAATAAAACGCCACTGAATACAAAGACCAATTCCAATTCATTGTTTTATAAAATTTCTTTTCGGGTAATAATATTCTTACTTCTGATTACTCGCTTTTCCAATAGAAAAATAGAATTACTTTTTGCTAAAAGATAAAATGGGAACTCCACAAGTAGTTGTACTAATCCTGAATTATAATTCATGGGAAGCGACTGTTGCCTACATCCGGCAATTAAAACAGCAGCAAGGCATTCTGCTTTCCATTTTGGTAGTCGACAACTGTTCTACCGACAATTCGCACAATGCTCTCGTTCAACATTTGCAAGATGAAGAACAAGTAGAAATCGTACAATCGAGATACAATGGAGGCTACGCTTACGGAAATAATTTTGGCTTAAAATTCCTTCAACAAAAAATCAAAAAAAACACTTTCGTTGTTGTAAGTAACAACGACGTTTCGATTGACAATCCCAACCTGTTGCAGCAACTGGTAGCCAGTTACAGCGAATGCGAAAATATAGCATTTATTTCTCCACTAATGCACATGAGTGATAAGCCGGTTCGAAATACGGCATGGAAAATACCCGAATTTTCTTACGATATAAAAACAGTACTTGGCTTTAATATTGCAAAAGCGGGCGAAACTATTTATTATGATCTTCCGTTGCAACAGCAAACAATGCCCGTAGATTGCCTAACCGGCTCTTTTTTTATGGGAAAACTGGAGACATTTATACAATTAGACTATTTCGATGAACGTACTTTTTTGTATGAAGAGGAGCGCATATTGGGTCTGAAAGTAAAAAAAGCCGGGCTAAAGAACTACCTGGCTTTGCAGCTCAGTTTTTTTCACGAGAATTCCGCGATTATCAGTAATGAAATGAACCATCTGACACAAATCCAGCATTTATTCAATAGCCGGATTGTTTTTCATAAATACCATGCCAAAACAAACATCTTTTTACTTACCTTTTTAAAGGTATTTTATGCACTTTTTCTTTTTGCCAAAAAAGTTCAGTTGAAATTCAGAATAAGCAATTAAAATTCGAATTCTTATGAAGAACAAAAAAGATGAGTTTAATGAGATGAGATTTTATTACTTTTATTGCTCGAAATTTAAACATACTGTACATTATTTTATACCTAAAACATAAGCTATTTATATGAGATTTAATATCCTTAAATATTCCTGTTTCATTCTACTATTCCTGCTTCTGATCCAGGGGAAACTGTTAGCCCAGAACTTGAACCCAATGGAACAAAATGTGTCGGAAATAAAATCAAGTCAGATTTCTGATGCCCAGATGCGGGTTATCATGCAACGTGCCATTGAGTCTGGTCTAACACCCGATCAGATCGAATCTTTAGCCCGGTCGCGAGGGATGAATGAAAGCGAAATTGAGAGATTTAAAGAACGTGCTGAACGTCTGTACGATAACAAATTAATGGATGAGGATAGTAAGGGGGTAAAAATAAACACACGCCCAAAGGTAGAGTATCCTGAAAGCCTGGAAGAACGACTTCCCAATGCCGCAAAAACACAAACAAACGATAATTTTGGTTTTTCGCTGTTTAAAAATACCGAACTTACCTTCGAACCCAGCTTTAATGTTTTAACGCCGCGCGATTATTTAATTGGTCCGGGAGACTTGATAAACATCGATGTTTGGGGAGCCTCTCAACACAGTTACCAGGAAGTGGTTTCAAACGATGGGAGCATAATTATTTCAAATATTGGCCCCGTCTTCTTAAGCGGAATGACGACAGAAGATGCCGGGAAAAAACTGGAGACAATATTAAGCCAAATCTACTCCGGGCTAAAAGATGGTAAAACCTCGATGAAAGTCTCACTCGGGGCAGTACGGAGTATTCAGATAAATATTGTGGGTGAAGTGGTTTTACCCGGAACTTACAATGTTTCGGCAATGGCAACGGCTTTTAACGCCATGTACATAGCCGGTGGTCCTGCAGAAAATGGTTCACTACGGGATGTACAGATTATACGTGACAATAAAATTATTGCAAACATCGACTTTTATGAATATTTAATAAATGCCAAGCAATCCAATAACATCCGCTTACAAGATCAGGATATTATTTTCATCCCTCCATATGAAAATCGTGTAAGGATAAACGGAGAAGTGAAACGTCCAATGTCTTTTGATATCAAGCCCGACGAATCGTTGGAAGATTTAATTGATTTTGCAGGAGGATTTACAGGAAATGCTTATACAGAACGGGTTAAGATCCTTCGGAAAACCGGTAAAGAAAAACGCATATTAGACATTGCTACTGACTATTTAGATGCCATTCGACTGGAAAATGGCGACGAAGTTCAAGTCGATGCTGTTTTAAATCGTTTTGAAAACCGGGTATTTATTTCGGGAGCAGTATTCCGCCCGGGTGCTTATGCCATCAACGAAGGAACCACATTAAAAGAACTAATAAAAAAAGCCGATGGTTTACGCGAAGATGTATTTAAAGACCGTATTTCTGTTTTTCGGTTACAAGACGACCTGACAAGAGAGCACATTGCCGTTGATTTGAATAATCTACTAGCTTCCAATCTTGATTTTACCCTGCAGCGCGAGGACTCTATTCATATTCCATCGATTCACGATTTGCGCGAAACACGCACCATACAAATTGAAGGAGAGGTGAAACTGCCGGGAGTTTATCCCTACTCCGAAAATACAACAGTTGAAGACTTTATTATTCAGGCCGGAGGTTTATTGGAAACGGCTTCTACTGCAAATATTGAAATTGCCAGACGTGTGTCAAACGACACTTCAACAGTTACTACTGTAAAACTCGCTGATGTGATTAAATTCCCAATCGATAAATCATTGGCACTAAGCGACGAAGCATCTAATTTTGTATTAAAGCCTTTCGATCAGGTGTTTATTCGTAAATCTCCTGCTTACATTCCACAAATGCTGGTAAGCATTAACGGCGAAGTTAACTTCCCGGGAAAATACTCGATAACTTCCCGTACAGAACGAATCTCCGATTTAATAAAAAGATCAGGTGGTATTACAACAGAAGCCTACATTAACGGTGCCAGTTTAATTCGAAAAAGAACTCAGAACAGAACCCTGACCGACAAAGCCATTGACAATATTACAATGGAAAAAGAATCTGCGAATAATATAAATATAATCCGAAACGAGTTTGATATAATTGCTGTTGACCTGGCAAGTATTCTTTCCACCCCTGGAGGAAAAAGCGATTTGATTTTACAGGAGGGCGATTCCATACGGATATTAAAATCATTCCAAACCATTAAAGTTAGTGGTTCGGTTTATAATCCCAATGTAATTCCTTTCGACGAATCGATGAGTGTAAAACAATATCTGGCTAATGCAGGAGGATTAACAAAAAGATCGAAACCCGGTCATATTTATGTGGTTTACGCTAATGGCTCAGTTAGAAAAACAAACAAAACAATATTTGGCCGTAATTACCCAGAATTACAGGCAGGGGCAGAAATAATTGTTCCAAGTAAAGGCGAACGAAGAAAACTCTCCCAAACGGGTGCCATCTCGTTAGCCGCCTCTCTCTCTCTTATTCTTGTCTCTCTAATAAATACGATGTGATAAAGGAAAGTAGTCGTAATAATCAAAAGAAATTATTGATGTAACAAATTACTGTAAATTTTTATCTAATCAGAAATGAGCAAGAATACCGCTATCATAAATAAAAAAGATTACCTCGAAATAAAAGATCTGCTTAACAGGCTAAAACAAAATCGCGGGATACTTATAAAATCAGCTGCCATCGCTTTTTTGGCTGGAGTATTTATTGTTGTTTTCACTCCGAAGGTATACAAAACAGAAGTTAGTTTATTAGCCGAATCCAACTCAAACAGCCCGGCAAATGGTTTAATGGGGCAATTGGGAAACATTGCAGGATTTGATGTTGGGGGTTTAATGGGGATGGATATGAGTGGAAGTAACAGCAGTGCCTTAACACCCGACTTATATCCAGAAGTGGTAAAAAGTACAACTTTCCTTATCGATATTTTGCAGGAAAAGGTGTATCTCCCCAAAGAAGACATTACATTGTCAGTTAGCGAATACCTGCAGGAACATACTAAGCCAACTATTTCGGGATGGCCGGGTTATGCCCTTAGCTTGCTAAAATCAAAAGGTGAGAAAAGAATGATTCCTCCAAAAAACGAAGGAGAACCCTTAAACCTTTCTCAGGCCGACTTGAATTTGATTAAGGGACTGGCCAGCACCATAGAGGTAAACATTATAAAATCGGAAGGTGCAATTACAGGTGGCGACAGTAAAATAATTAAAGTGAGTGTGGAACAACAAGATCCTTATGTATCTGCATTATTAACCGAAAAAGTAATTGCCAGCTTAAAACAATATATCATTGATTATCATACCAGTAAAGAGAAAAAAGACCTTGCTTTTATCGAAGCCCGATACCAGGAAGCCAAAACCCGGTATTTTGAGAAACAAGAAGCTTTAGCTGATTACGACGACAGTAATGTGAATGTAATTCTTGCATCGGCTAAATCACGCCGCGACAGATTGGTCACTGAATCCACTTTAGCCTCAAACCTCTATAAAAGTTTAGCTCAAAAACGTGAACAGGCGCAAATACTCGTTCAGGACAAAACACCGGTATTTACCGTAATAGAACCGGCAAAAGTGCCCCTGCAAAAAAGTAAACCCAAAACAATCTTCACAATTATCAGTCTTACATTAGTAGGATTGTTCGCAGGCACTTGCATTGTTCTCTGGAAAGAATTTATCATTTCAAACAATACTGATAACAATAATTAGTTTCATAAAAACAATAGGTTATATTTGATTTAAAATGAATTACAAAACTGAAATACAAGAAGAATCAGAACGAAGTTAGACCCTTTGACAAAATGTTAATTCCTGATTAAAATAATCCCACAATACCATCGTTTAAAATCTAATGAAAAATCAATCCCAAAAATTATTAGCTCTTTTACTGCTTTTGTGTACCGGTTCTTTACACAGCTTATTCGCCCAGTCACTTAGTTTAGAGTCAAATACTTTGGCAGGCACAAAAGGCCAGCTACCATTTTGGTTATGGGCCAACCAGCTGGGACAATTCGACAAAAACAGTAGTATAGTTCAAAACTTCAGTTTGAATGCTTTTCATAAGCAACAAATTGGAGATTCTGATTTTAGTTATAAAGTCGGTCTTGATCTTGATCTGTTACTAGCCGACAAAAACGACATCCGTTTCACCCAGCTTTTTGGAAGCATGAGTTGGAAATTTCTTCAACTGCAAGTTGGCGCTTTCCCCGAGGATGAAGTTTATGCCGGACTATCAACCACCAACGGCAACCTGTCAGCATCGCGAAATGCACAGCCTCATCCAAAAATCAGAGCAGGTTTTAACCGTTATATTCCCGTTTTTACCGACTGGTTTTTTATCAATGGCTTTTATGAAGAAGGCATACTAAACGACGATCGTTATGTAAAAGATACCCATTTGCACCGCGGAAACCTGTTCTTTCGCTTTGGTCAACCAAAATCGATACAGGTAACGGTAGGAATTGAACATTTTGTAATGTGGTGGGGCACACACCCTGTATACGGCGAATTTCCAGGTTGGGAATCATACTTCGAATATTTAACAGCCAGTGCCGGTGGCAATAAGGTTATTGAAGAAGAACAACTTAATGCCATGGGAAACAGTTACGGCGTTTATCAGATCGAGATTAGTAAAGCCTGGGATAAAATGAATGCAACGCTCTATATCAGCCATCCTTATGAAGATCACTCAGGAATGGAATGGGTTAATTATGCAGATAATCTGATTGGTGTGCACCTTGCTCTTAACAAACAACACACTCACTTAAAAAATATCGTATTCGAATATTTCCATACCAAAAATCAAAGCGGGGCGTATCTCATCGGAGAAGCACCTGACGAAAATGGGCGCGGCCGCGGAATTGATGATTATTTTAACCACGGTCTATATCTTTCTGGGGCCACCTATAATAAAATGGCTATGGTAAGCCCACTGTTTGGCCCTATAGTTATAGCAGATGGCACAAGCAGAGGTTTTGAAAATACACGTTTTGCAGGTTTCCACTTGGGTGCTGATGGATTATTTACGGAAATATTTCATTGGAAAGCACTGCTTACCTATTCCAATAATTTTGGGAGGCACAATGGACAGGGAGGAACAACCATTAGCCCCCCACGTAAACAATTATCAGCCCTGGGACAGTTTTCCTGGCAACCACTGTCAAAAAAGTTCAGTATTTCAACATCGGTAGCTGCCGATCATGGGAGTGTTTATGATAGTGGAGTTAGCACAACACGTATAGGAACTAAGGTCTCATTCATACATCGCTTCTAAATAAAAACTTCAGGAACTTGCATCTGCCCAACAAGGTAAAACAATGAGTGCTAAAATTTTATAAAACAAGTCAAACAACCAAACATTTTGATATTTTTTTTATATTTTATTAGCAAATTTTCTTATTCTAATTTAAATTAGTTAATTTTAACCTCAGAAAAAACATTATAACTAATTAAGTACACTTGTCAATTCAACATTTTTCAGACCTAGAAAACACAAGCAACGTCATTATATTTCGTTATGGAAATAATCCTAATCCTATCTGCACTAATTCTGGGGTTTCTATTAGTTTTAATAGTAGTACCGCCAATCATTCGGATTGCCATATCTAAGAATTTATTCGAACCTTTTGATGAAAGAAAGGTTCACACAAAAGTTGTTCCTCCGTTGGGAGGAGTTGCTATTTTTATTGCTTTTACCCTAAGTGCCATCTTTGCAACTGATGGTCTGGCATTTCCAGAGTTTAAGTACATTCTTGCAGGCATAATACTCATGTTCTTCATTGGTTTGAAGGACGACCTGATAATCATTTCTGCCCGAAAAAAACTAATAATTCAAATAGTTGCGGCCATTCTGCTTATCTCCTTTGCCAACACCTACTTCACTAGTTTACATGGAGTATTCGGAGAACACAAAATTGGCCATATTACAGGAATATCACTATCATTGTTTGCAATGATTGTTATTATAAACGCATTTAATTTAATTGATGGTGTTGATGGGTTGGCATCTGGTATTGGCATGCTGGCATCATTTGTATTTGGAACCTGGTTTTATTTAACTGGGAACTATCCTTTAGCTATTATGGCATTTGCGCTGGTTGGCACTCTGGCAGCTTTCTTTATCTACAATGTGTTTGGCAATTCCAACAAACTATTTATGGGCGACACCGGTTCGCTTATAATTGGATTTCTAATTTCAGTTATGGTTATTTCTTTTAACGAACTGAATTTAACTGCACCGGAGCCTTACCGAATTGGAGGAGCTCCAGCTGTGTCATTTGCCATTATCATTGTTCCGCTTATTGACACATTGAGAGTAATGACGATACGGATAGCACAACGACGCTCACCATTTTCACCGGATAAAAATCATATTCACCATCGCTTGCTATCCTTACTTCATTCGCATTTAAAAGTAACGTTAACCATTTTGGCAGGTAATGTTGTGTTAATTGCAATTGCACTTGGCCTCAACCATTGGCGGCTAAATGTAAACCTGCAGTTTGTTATTATTTTTCTGATTGGTCTTGGATTCTCCACGATACCATCTTATGTGTTACGTACAAAAAGATCGAGAAAAGCATATTCTTCATAGCTATAAAGATTCGAAACATATTATAGTGAAAACAGCTGAAGAATTTAGTGTTTTTTTTATCGAATAGATCTTTTGTATCAACTCAGAGGTGCTATTTATTAGTATTCTTAATGTAATAACGGTAAGCCCAATCACTTCAGATCTCCCATACGAGTAAAAGAAGCCGTACAGTTACTGCACGAGACACATATGGATTTGATTGTGGATGGAGGAAATGCAAGCGAACTATGCATTAAATGGTAAATTACGCTATTCTCGTTATCTGTTTAATAAATGGATCAATAAGGATGCCAATACTCTTATTCTCCCAAACCTGAGCTCAGATAATATTACCCACAAAATTTTACAGACAATTGGGGCACACGAGGCAATCGGGCCCATTCATATATTACAGCGCGACAGCACAGTGCGCGAGATTATCAAACAGCCATTGCTGTTATTAATGCCCAAGCCAGCAGCAACCAAGAGCATTAACTTCCTGCTTATAATAGAATGCCGAAATACATCTGATTTCGGCATTTTGTTTTTTGACCGCCATTTTTTGCTTTTATCACAAAAAAAGGATACGCAGAATCAGTTATAAATCAAATTTTCATTGCCAGTACTCTCAATTTAGGTTTCGAAGCAACAATTTCAACAACAAAGAACCTGCGAAAAAATAGCTCTGTTCAAAAAATTACATTCTCGTATCATATTTCAAAATTCAACACTATTTTTGCTTTTATGAACATTGACAAATATCCATCGCGATTACTGGAAGCTGCTGTTAACGAGTTCTCGAAATTGCCCGGCATAGGCCGTAAAAGTGCATTACGGTTGGTTTTGCACCTTTTACGCCAAACCAAAGAAGAGGTTAATTCATTTGGCAACAGCCTCATGCAATTAAGAAACGAAATAAAACACTGTAAAATATGCCACAATATATCGGATAGCGATACGTGCCAGATCTGCTCCAATCCATCGCGCAACGAAAGTGTTATTTGTGTGGTAGAAAATATTCGCGACGTGATGTCGGTGGAAAATACCCACCAGTTTAACGGCCTTTACCATGTATTGGGAGGTATTATTTCCCCAATGGATGGAATTGGTCCGGCTGAGCTGGAAATCGATTCGCTGATCGAGCGGGTAGATTCAGGGAATGTGGTTGAAATTATACTGGCTCTCTCCACAACTATGGAAGGCGACACCACCAACTTTTACATTTACAGAAAATTAAAAGGCAAAGAAGTAAGAATCTCGACATTGGCACGAGGTGTTTCCATTGGCGACGAGTTGGAATATACCGACGAGGTTACACTTGGTCGATCGTTGATGAACCGTGTTCCATTCGAAAGCTCGCTTGGAAAATAATTCTCTTATCAGAAAGCCGGTTTCTTTTTATTCTAAAAAAGGAAACCTTAAATTTGAGAAACGTTATTATACAACTATAAAAGTTGTTTTCCGTGGCAGCCATTTTTAACGACCTGCCTTGTTGAAAACGCCAGCTCTGAAATATGGATATTTCAATTGTTATTGTCAACTACAACGTAAAGCATTTTCTCGAACAATGCCTCCATTCGGTTGAGAAAGCTTTGCAAAATATACAGGGCGAAATTTTTGTTGTTGATAATAATTCGGTTGATGGTTCAGCACAGTTGATCAATGAAAAATTTCCCAATGTTACTTTCATCCAAAACACTGAAAACATAGGTTTCTCGCGTGCCAATAATAAGGCCATTCAGCTGACAACCGGAAAATATGTTTTGTTGTTGAATCCAGACACCGTTGTTGAAGAAGATACCTTTGAAAAGGTAATTTCGTTTATGGAAGCACACCCTGACGCCGGAGGACTTGGTGTAAAAATGATTGACGGGAGAGGTGTTTTTCTTCCCGAATCAAAACGGGGCTTACCAACACCATGGGTGGCATTTTATAAAGTTTTTGGCCTTTCGAAGCTTTTTCCCGAATCGCGCAAATTCGGTAAATACCATCTCTCCTATCTCAACCAAAATGAAATTCATGAAATTGATGTGCTGGCAGGAGCTTTCATGTTGCTACGTAAATCGGTACTTGATAAGGTTGGATTGCTGGATGAATCATTTTTTATGTACGGCGAGGATATCGACCTGTCGTATCGTATTCAAAAAGGAGGATATAAAAATTATTACTACCCTGAAACCACGATTATCCACTACAAAGGAGAAAGCACAAAAAAGGGTTCGCTAAATTATGTGAGGTTATTTTACACCGCCATGCTGATATTTACCCGCAAACATTTTTCGGGAAGTAAAGCCAGCTTTTTTGCGCTGTTCATTCACCTTGCCATCTATTTCCGGGCTTTATTATCGGCCTCAAAACGTGTTTTTCAAAACATATATATCCCAGTTATTGATGCCTTGCTGATTTTTATAGGATTTGGTCTGATCACCCCAATGTGGGAAGAATTTCACTTTCACCAACCCGATTATTATCCGCCAGAATTTATGCAATTTGTTGTTCCGGGTTACTGCTTGTTTTTCTTGTTTAGCATTCGTTTTTCGGGAGGATATAAAAAGCCTGTGAGCATTTACAAAGTTTGCCGTGGTATACTATGGGGACTCATATCGCTACTGCTGGCTTATTCGCTCGTTGATGAGAAATACCGTTATTCGCGTGCCTTAATTTTATTGGGAACAACCTGGGCCGGAATTGTTCTCATTGCTTATCGATTATTGGGGCATTGGTTAAAATTAAACGATTTCAGACTCCACCTGAAGCGCACCCAAAAAATTGCTATTGTTGGGCATTCGAAAGAGGTACACCGCGTTCAACAGCTATTGGAAAAAACGCGGATTCGATGGAGAATGGTCGGTTTTATTGCTCTCGAAAGTAGTGATAAAGGGCCAAATTATATGGGTGAATTAAGTCAGTTGGAAGAAATCATACGTATTAACCGTATTGATGAGATTGTTTTTTGTGCCGAAAACATCAGCTCGGGCGAGATTATAAAAGCAATGCTCGACCTTAGCCGATTGGACATTGACTACAAAATAGCACCACCAGAAAGCACAAGCATAATCGGGAGTAATTCCATTCACACTGCTGGCGACCTTTATGTTGTGAATATAAATGCCATCTCAAAACCAGCCAACAAGCGTAATAAACGACTATTTGATCTGACTACAGCTCTCTTGATATTGTGCCTGAGTCCGGTTTTAATCTGGTTCACAGGAAATAAAGAGAACTTCATCAAAAATATTTTCAGGGTAATTGCAGGAAAGAAATCCTGGATTGGATATATTCCGGGCGTTGCTATTGAGAGTAAACTTCCACCAATAAAAGAAGGAGTTTTAAATCCGGGAGATCGATTTTCGGGCTTACAGTTGGATATAGAAAAATCGGTTCAGTTGAACAGATTGTATGCAAAAGATTACAATTTGCTTTCCGACATTGAGCTTTTGCTGAAAGGCTGGAAACACCTTGACCGATAATGATAAAAAGAAAAGAAAATGAAAGAAAAGCTAAGTTTTGGAAAAATAGTTCTCAGGCCCCTTGAACCCGAAGACATTGACCTGTTGTACCAATGGGAAAACAATACCGAAATTTGGGAAGTGAGCAATACCAAAACTCCGTTCTCGAAACATATTCTTGCCCAATACCTTTTAGAGTCGGCAAAAGATATTTACGAAACTAAACAGCTTCGTCTGGTTATCGAGACCACAGACGAAAACCCCGTAGGAGCTATCGACCTCTTTGATTTTGAGCCCTTTCACATGCGGGCCGGAGTTGGAATTCTTATTCACAATAACAATGACCGCAAAAAAGGCTACGCCAGCGATGCACTGGAGGCCTTATCCAACTATTCGTTTGAATTTCTGGGATTAAGACAATTGTACGCCAATATCACTTCCGATAATTGGGGAAGCATACAGTTATTTGAAAAAGCAGGATTTGCGCGGAGCGGCATTAAAAAAGACTGGATCAAAACTTTTTCAGGCTGGAAAGATGAGCTGTTTTACCAAAAATTTTTGGGATAATAAGAGCTTTTGGAAAAATCACTACTGCCCAAAAGTTGGTATTTCTTTCAAAAAAGAATAGCTGTTCTTTTCGTAGTCAATTTCGCAGGCAAAATGCTGAATTCCGTTCGACACCACTACCCTATCAACACGCAAAGCCATGTTGTAGCGCACCACCTGATCAAAAGCATTCTGGGTAATTTTTACGTTAGGAGCTTTAAACTCTGCAATCAAGTATGGATTTCCGTTACGTTGATAGACAAGTAAATCGAAACGGCGTTGTTGCCGGTTTACCTTAATTTGCTTTTCCACAGCCATTAAATTCTGTGGATAACATTTCTCCTGTATCAAATATTGAATAAAATTCTGGCGCACCCACTCTTCCGGCGTCAGCACCACAAATTTTTTCCTTATCGAATCAAATATCCATATTTTCCCATTTCCTGTTTTTGTTCGGAAAGCATATTCCGGCAAATTCAGTTTGTGCATCATCTTCTCAATAACTTATTAACTCAACTTGGCTGGCGAGCTCTAAAAATGTACATTTGTGTTCGCCTTAAAACCAAAAGTTTTCCTATTTGTTCAAAGGTAGAATAATTCAGCTTATGAAAACGAAAAAAGAAATTGTTGACAACTGGCTGCCGCGATATACCGGCAAAAAGCTCGATGAAATTGGCAAGTATATTTTGCTCACTAATTTCCAGGATTATGTAGAACGATTTGCACGCAAATTTGAGGTACCGGTTGAAGGAACCGACAAAAACATGCCCAGTGCAACAGCCGAAGGCATTACCATGATCAACTTTGGAATGGGAAGCCCTAACGCGGCCACCGTGATGGACTTGCTTAGTGCAATTCACCCAAAAGCTGTTTTGTTTTTGGGAAAATGTGGCGGATTAAAAAAGAAAAATCAGCTGGGCGATTTTATCCTCCCGATTGCGGCCATTCGTAGCGACGGAACATCGGCTGATTATCTGCCACCTGAAGTTCCGGCACTTCCGGCATTTAATCTGCAACGTGCAGTTTCGCACATTCTCCGAAATTCGGAACAGGATTACTGGACAGGTGTAGTTTTTACCACCAACCGCCGGGTATGGGAATATGACAATCGATTTAAAAAATACCTCAAAAAAACACGGGCAATGGCTGTTGATATGGAAACAGCAACCCTGTTTACCGTTGGTTTTGCTAACCAGATTCCTACCGGCGTTTTGTTGTTAGTTTCGGATCAGCCCATGATTTCAACCGGTGTAAAAACCGATAAAAGCGATCAATATGTTTCTTCTTCGTATGTAGAAAGACACATTCAGGCCGGCATTGATGCGTTACTTGAAATTAAAAACCACGGACTTTCTGTAAAACACTTACGATTTTAAATAGAAATGGAGTACAGCGACATACTGCACAACCTAAAAAAAGGCATCTACCACCCTATTTATCTGCTTCAGGGTGAGGAAGCTTATTTTATTGATGAGTTATCGGATTATATTGAAGACAATGTGCTTACCGATGCCGAAAAAGGGTTTAACCAAACCATTTTTTATGGAAAGGATTCAGATCCGGTTACCATAGTAGAAGCATCGTTACGTTTCCCAATGATGGCCAGCAAGCAGGTGATTATTGTGAAAGAAGCGCAAAGCCTGGGCAAAATAGATACGCTGACTTCGTATGCCGAAAAGCCGCTGGCTTCAACAATATTGGTGTTGGCTTACAAATACAAAAACCTCGATTCGAGAACAAAGCTGGCCAAAGCCATAAAAAAGAACGGCGTACTTTTTACCTCAAAAAAACTGTACGAGAACAAAATTCCGGGCTGGATAGATGGCTTTCTGAAACGACATAATTACACTATCACTCCACAAGCTGCTTTGTTGCTCACCTCGTATTTGGGAACGGATTTAAGCAAAATTGCCAACGAATTAAACAAACTGGTAATTGCAGTAAAAGATACTACTAAAATTACACCCGAGCATATCGAAAAGAATATCGGGCTAAGCAAAGAGTTTAACATTCTTGAATTACAGAATGCATTAGGAGAAAAGAATGTGCTAAAAGCCAATCGAATCATCAACTATTTTGGAGCTAACCCAACCTTAAACCCGATACAGAAAACTGTTGCGGGGCTATATTTCTATTTTTCAAAACTGTTTACCTATCATTTCCTTAAAAATAAAGCAGAACGAAATGTTGCTGCCGAGCTACGCGTTCACCCGTTCTTTGTAAAAGACTACGTGTCGGCTGCCAAACGCTACTCTCCTACCAAGCTCTACGAAATTATGGGTATTTTGCGCGAGTACGACATGAAGAGCAAGGGGTTTAACGTATCGACAATGGTTGAAACTGGCGAATTACAAAAAGAAATGATCTATAAAATTTTACACTAATGATAGTTTGGTTCATCATCGGCGTAACAGTCGTAGTCTCATATATTGCCTTTCAAAATCGCGAGTTATCGGCAAAACTACAATTTAATGCAGCACAAATTATTCACAGCAAAGAATACTACCGATTGGTGAGCCACGCCTTTATTCATGCCAATTGGTCGCATTTGGGTGTAAACATGTTGGTGCTCTATTTTTTCGGACGAAATACAGTAGTTTATTTTGACTATTACTTTGGCAATAAAGCCACAGCCTATTTTTTACTCCTGTACTTTGGCGGTATTTTAGCTTCTAATATCTGGAGTTTAATAAAGCATAAAAACAACTATTATTACAATGCCGTTGGTGCCTCTGGTGCTGTGTCGGCGGTGTTGTTTGCAACTATATTTTTCCAGCCATGGGAGCCCTTGTATTTATTTGCAATAATTCCCATTCCCGGAATTTTGTTTGCCGCCGGATATCTTTTTTACTCGTACCAGATGAGCAAAAAACAATCGGATAACGTGGCACACGATGCCCACTTTTTGGGAGCTGTTTTTGGTTTCATTTTTCCAATTTTGCTAAAACCCGATTTATTCACCCACTTTGTCGACAATTTGTTTTCGTTCCTGTAGTTTATGGCCTACCTGCTTGTAAATAATCGAATTTTAAAAGAAGCAGAAACCAACCTTACACCATTTCTGTTAAACACGCCCGATGTGTATAAACACAGTATTTGGTTTGGTTTTGGCGGAATTCCGCTGCTTGACGAAAACCTGGACATCCTGGAAATAGAATTAAAAACTCTCGGACACGATCTTCCGAACCTTTTTAAAAACCGCCGCGAATTATTCAGGCTACTAAAACGGATGCTCAATAAAAATCGCTTTTATCGCACCGGACTGATTACTTTTCAGTTTTTTATTAGCCAAAAGCAAGTTGATTACCTGATTAGCTGTAATGCCTTCGAGGATTTCGATTTTCAAATAAACACACAAGGATTGCTCATCAATATTTCAGATTCAAAATTGTTAAGTCAATCGCAAAACAGCAACTCCAGATTTGCTAAAGCAACATTCTGGAAGCAGGTACGTGCAGAGATAAAAAATAATGCCAACCCGGCAGCAATAATTTTAAACGAAAAAGGAATCGCTTCCGAAGGCATCTCGGCAAACCTTTTTATGATAAAGGAAAACATACTTTTTACACCGTCGGTACAAACGGGGTGTTACCGCGATGTTATCCGACAGGAAATAATAAGATTATCAAACGATATAGGAATGAAAGTAGTAGAAGCAGAAGATCTGAAACCAAAGTATGTATTACAGATGGATGAGATATTTTTTGCCTCTGAAACAAAAGGAATACAATGGGTATTAGGATTTGAAAACCGTAGGTACGTACATCAATACACCGACAGAATTTATGCTGCTTTAAATCAATTTTTAGAAAAGAAAACTGAAAATCAGAAATGAAACACGTTTAGTTAAGCGCGGGGTTCTCAGGAAAGTTTTCCCATACCGAATAACGATTACCAGCTTTTTTCACAAAATCGAACCACGAAGCTTCGCTCAAATCTTTCATCACTTCGTTCTGTTCCACATCGGTTACCAGCCATGAATCCTCTTTTAATTCTTCCTCTAACTGACCACCATCCCAGCCTGAATAGCCAAGAAAAAACCGGATATCTGAAGAATTTATTTTTCCGCTGCGAATGTCCCTTTTCAACACCTCAAAATCGCCGCCCCAATACAAGTCGCCCATTACATGAATACTTCCCGGAAGTTTGTCGCCCAGTTTATGGATAAAATAAATTGAATCAGTAGAAACAGGACCTCCTAAATATACATCGGCATTAAAGTCAGGAAAATCGGGGAAAGCATCCTGTACAGGAAAATCGACCTTTTTATTCAAAATAAAACCCACTGCGCCTTTCTTGCTGTAGGCAACTAAAAACACCACAGAACGGTTGAAATAATTACCGGCCAAAAATGGTTCAGCAATCAATACTCGCCCCTTTTGTGGTGCAATGTTATTCGATTTTATTTTGAATATGTCAAGATTTTCATTCATTATAAAAGCAATATAAGAAATTTATATTGGCTATCAAATAGCTGCTTGTCTTGCACTACTTTCTAACGAACTTATTAACAAAATGTTCTGGTTGCAGTAAATTATTGTCTCCCCAAAGCGGTTCTATTCTTCTTCAACAATAATAAAAACATCTTCGTCTGGCTTCGACATTTGGTATTGTTCGCGCGCAAATTTTTCCAGTTCTTTTTTGCCTTTATTCAGATCCTGGAGTTTTTGCCTATCGGAGGCAATGCGTTCCTGATAATATTCTTTTTGTTGCTTTAACTCGTTCAACTGACGCTTGCTTTGCGCATGAGATACAATGCTGTTTTCATCAAAAAATATAATCCAGACAGCGAAAAGAATAAAGGCGATAACAAACTTATTACCGATTCTTTTAAAAATCCCGGATTTAAATATTTTCTTGTTCATGTTCCCTAAATGTAGTTACAAAAGTAGAATCTTTCGCGACCAAAAAAAAGAGGAACCGAATAATTCCGATTCCCCTTTTCAACAGTTCAACCTTAATAACCTGATTTTGAACTCAAAGTAACTCAGGTATTAATATCTTATCTTATTCATTATCCGGTTGAAAGTTCGGATAAGTATATTCTACCGGAGGTACAAAGTTTTCTTTAATAGTTCGGATTGCAGTCCAGCGAAGCATGTTAAAGATAGAACCTGCTTTATCGTCGGTACCCGAACCACGAGCGCCGCCAAATGGTTGCTGACCAACAACTGCTCCTGTTGGCTTGTCATTAATATAGAAGTTACCCGCGCAGTTTTCCAAACGTTTGGCAATCTTTTCAATATTGTAACGACTTTGCGACCAAACAGCACCTGTAAGGGCGTAAATAGATGTTGTATCAACCAAGTCAAGTGTTGCATCCATGTCTTCGTCTTCGTAAACGTAAACAGTAAGAACCGGACCAAACAACTCTTCTTTCATGGTAATATAATCTGGTTTTTTAGCCAGAATAACTGTTGGCTCAACAAAGTATCCAACCGATTTATCGCAGTTCCCGCCAAAGATAACTTCAGCATCTTCATCTTCTTTTGCACGGTCGATAAAACCTTTCAGTTTATCAAACGACGACTCGTCAATAACGGCATTTACAAAGTTGGTGAAATCTTCCGGTGGTCCCATTTTAACAGTAGCCAACTCGGCACCAAAAATCTCTTTTACTTCAGGCCAGATACTTGCAGGAACGTAACATCTTGAGGCAGCAGAACATTTCTGCCCCTGGTATTCGAATGCACCACGCAACATGGCAATGGCCAATTCGCGTTTTTTAGCAGTGTTGTCGGCAAAAATGAAGTCTTTACCACCAGTTTCACCAACAATACGTGGATATGATTTGTATTTGTAAATGTTCTCGCCGATGGTTTTCCAAATGCTTTGGAATACAGCTGTTGAACCGGTGAAGTGAATTCCTGCAAACTCAGGATGAGTAAGCACAGTATCGGCGGCAACAGGCCCCGATGCATAAACCAGATTGATAACACCATCGGGCAAACCGGCTTCTTTAAATATCTCCATAATAACACCGGCTGAATAAACAGCAGTTTTTGATGGTTTCCAAACGGCTACGTTCCCCATCATGGCAGGCGCTGCAGGAAGGTTTCCGGCGATTGATGTAAAGTTGAAAGGCGTTAAAGCATAAATAAAACCTTCCAACGGACGGTATTCGTTGTAATTCCAGATACCTTTTGCTGATTCAGGCTGGATTTTGTAAATCTCTGTCATTACCTGAACGCCAAAACGCAAAAAGTCGGCAAATTCGCAAGCTGCATCAATTTCGGCCTGGAAAGCATTCTTTGATTGTCCCAACATCGATGCTGCATTAATTTTTGCACGATACGGGCCTGCCAAAAGATCAGCTGCTTTCAGAAAAATTGAAGCACGATGTTGCCACGACAGATTTGCCCATTCTTCGCGGGCTTCCAAAGCTGCATCAATAGCCATTTCAACGTGGCTGGCATCGCCCTGGTTATAATGGCCTAAAGTATGTGCAATTTCGTGAGGTGGGAACATTCTCACTTTTCTGTCGGTATAAACTTCTTTTCCACCAATAATCATTGGCTGATCAAGTTCTTCAGAGCGTAATTCCTGCAATTTAGCCTGCAGCTCTGCTCTTTCCGGAGACCCCGGAGCATAACTTAAAACCGGTTCGTTTTTAGCAACCGGAACGTTGTAATTTCCTTTTGGCATAATTCTACAATATTTATCGTTTGTAATTCTTCAGATCAGTTTATGCAAAACTAAAGAATCGCATTTTCCAAAAGCATAACAAAAATCATGATAGGGAAAAACGCCATAAATCAACATTCTAATTACCAAATAATTAGAAGAAAAAAGATCGAAAAAAAACAAAAAACAGGTTTTAAAATTCCCATTTTGACAATATTTCCCGAAAAATCGCTTGTTTTGGCGAGACCTACCTGTTTTTTAATATTTTTACGTTATTGTTAAAAAGGATATATAAAATATTAGCAGAAAGATTTTGGGCTGCTAAAACTGACAATGAAAAAAGGCAGCTTTTTCAGCTTCTATTGTTTTGGGGAGTTGCAGGGGTACTTTTGCTATTTTTATCCATTAGGGAATTAATTCTCTCGGCGCCCAAAAGCGACTTGGTGAGTTATCTTCTTCTTTTATCGGGGTCAATTTTAGCCGTAGTATACACTTTTAATGCAAAAAAGAATTGTGCCACTAATGTTATTTTTTCGTTACCCGTTTTTATATATGCCTATTACATCTCAGATTTAACACAGCATGCACCATTAATCGAAACAGTACATCTTTCGGTATGGTGGCTAATGGCCGGCCTGATTTTTCTGTACTATTTTTCGATGATGGAATTTCGGGTTATCCTTTACTTTTTTGTGTCGCTGGCGCTCATTTCTTTACAGCTGTTCAAAGCCGGTCATTTAAGCGATACATTTAGCTATTTCGATCCTTTTGCCAGCAACCCGATTTTGATATTTACAGCCTTTTTTCTGGTAACGTTTTATCTGCGGAAAAAACTAATTACAAATATAGAAGCTCTTTCTGAAGAAATTAACACAAAAAATGAGGCAATTAACCGTGTTTTGCAAAGCTCATCGCTTCTTATTGTACGACTTCGTGCGGTACGCGACGAAGACGGAAATATCACCAACCTGGTAGTTGCGAAAATAAACAATGCATTTGAAGCGACTTTTAAACGCAATTTATACGAAGTTCAGGAACAGGAAGCAGAATACGTATTCGACCTTATTTTTAAAGGTCGTTTTGATGTAAACAAAACCGTTCTCTTCTACAAAAAAGATGTTACTGAGTTTTATGCCGATAATCTTGACAAATGGTACAAGATTCGGGTACTAAATCCTTCGTACAATTCGTACTACCTTCTTTTTGAAGACATCAGCAAGATCAAAAAACAGCTTGCTGATTTAGAAGCCAGCAAACAACGCTACAAAGTTCTTCTTGAAGCAATTCCTGATATTTTCTTTGTAATTGACAAAGACGGTATTTACGAGGACTTTGTAATAAAAGAAGGCGACCTGTTTAAAATTGAAGATTCGAATATTATTGGAAGCTCCATTTTCAACGCCGGATTCCCGGATAAAATGGCCAATAAAATCTATTCATGCATTCAGCACTGTATAAAAAACGACACGATTGAAAGTATTGAATACTCGCTAAACACGCCCAACGGAACATTTATGTTCGAAATGCGACTGGCAAAACTAAATGCCAACTCCGTTATTTCTGTGGCGCGCGATATTACAAAACGAAAAACAGCAGAATTCGGACTAGAAAAGGCGCTCGTAAAAGCAGAAGAATCTGATCGGCTAAAATCAGCATTCCTTGCCACCCTGTCGCACGAAATTCGGACGCCAATGAACATTATTACGAATTTTACACGGATATTGGCCGACGATTCGCTTGATGGATTGGAACGCCTGCAAATCACCGAATCCATCACTCAAAATGGTCAGCAGCTGCTTAACATGATCGACAATACGATTCACCTTGCAAAAATTGAAACCGAAAATATTCCGGTTCATAGCTCATTCAGCAAAATAAATCCGCTGCTTCGCGAAATTTACAATGTCTATTTTGCCGAACTTCCCGATAGTAAAGACATTCGCATTAGCCTAAAAACCGACGTCGCCATCCCTGAATTTGGCTTTTTAACCGATCCGCAACTGCTAAAAGAAGCCATTACAATTTTGGTTGACAACGCAGTAAAATATACTCTAAGCGGACAGGTTACTTTTGGTTTTGAAATGGTACGAAATGATTTTGTGAAATTCTATGTTGCTGATACCGGAATTGGTATTCCTGAAGAGGATTACGAACACATATTTAGCCGTTTTTACCGCGTACAAAATTCCATAAACCAGTCGACTTCCGGCTCCGGAATTGGACTGCCAATTGCCCAACATTACATTACGCTGTTAGGCGGAGAACTTGAATTTGAATCGAAGGTGGATAAAGGAAGTAATTTCTGGTTTACATTACCCTTTAAAGAAGGCCGCGGTTACATGCAAATCATTAGCTAGCCTATTCAGTAATTTCATCCGGTTATTCTTAATGCCTGTTTATAACCGAATTTAACTGCCGGTAACCAACCAACCTGTCGTAACGACCAACTAAATCGCGGTAATACACCAAAATCTGATAATCATTATTCGTTTCCCAAAAACTTCCCTCGATATTGGTATAATCAGCCACTTTTGATCCCTGCGGAACATACACATAGATATAATTGTAATACCCTTGTTTGAGTAACAACGTAAGCTCATATTCTCCCCGCTCAAAATTATAAGTCATTTCGTTACTTTTGTTGGCATTCCAGTTGCTTAGTGCACCAAACACGTTTACCGATCCGCCAAGCAAAGGTGCTTCCAACGGCAATGTAAAATGCACAAAGGTATAATCACACTCGGTATCATAATCGCGCACCTCCTGATCCTGGCTTTCGATGACATACATTCCGTTCATTTCTTCGTACGAGAAAAACCGTTTATTGACTCGTACCTCATCAATTTTTACTGTTTTATGAAAATAGGGCCGGTGAAAATCTGTAGCAATAACATTCTCACCATTCATCCGGTTGGTTCGGTTGTCGAAATAGCGAAACTCGTTGCCTGCGGGAAACACATTCTCGCGATTATAATCGTAATCCAAAACCTGGTCGCGAATATACAATGGCTTCAAATCTCGTATTGCATTATCCCAGCGGTTATTCTGCATAATTACCACTTTCACTTCTTCTCGTGGATTTAAGATCGCCAGATTAGGATGATATATTTTAAAATCCACCTCTTGGTTGCTGCCTTTAAACGCATCGATACTAGCCCGCCGAACTGTTCCTTCAATACGTACTGCATTTTCGTAGATATGAAAACGTTTCGTCAAAACCACCTTTTCTTTGTCCTGGTTTTCATACACCACCAAAACATAGTTTCCCGAAAGTTTAAATTGCATCTGATCGTTAGGTAATTCTATGCGGTAATTTACATAGCTAAAAGTGGTATTAAACGACATAGCATAATCATCAACAGGATTTTCAATAAAACCATCAATGTATTCGTCCTGCGAAATAAAACTCTCGTTCCAGTCGGCATCGCAATGAACCACAGTGTAGTAGTAATCTTTAACTCCTTCCGAAAGATCGTCGAATTTAAAAACCAGTGTCATGTCTTCGTTCAATCCCAATATCGGGTTCGAGAGTTCGAAACCATTCCGGTGTGCTTGCACCGTTTTTATATTCTCCCGGTTAATAGCATTTTCGTAATAAAAGTTCTTATCCTGCCCCATTACCCCGGCACTTAAAAACTGAAAAAATATGGCGATAAAAAAAACAGTTCTCATTTGCTAATTGCTTTATCAATATTGGCATTTTATTGCCGTTTATTTCTTTCGTTACAAACACTAAAAAGACTACAAGTAGTTGGATATCGTATTTCAAAAGTAGTCTTGTCCTATTAAAACGTAAAAATCTGTAATTCGTATTTCATATCAAAACCAAAAACACAAATTTTCACGTAAATATGCTGGCATTTTATAGTTAAATCGCAGAAATAGATAACAAAATGTTAATTTAATCTGAAGATAAATAACACCAAAAATGATTTTTTATTTTACTCAATACCTGATACTTATAGAACATATCACAATATGCATATATTTTCATATTTGAAACCGTTGAACTTTTGCTATAAAGCATTGCGAAAAGCCAATTAAATTAATACTTTTGCCCACTTAAAAATAACACATTCTTAATTAGATATGTCAGAAGTAGTTAAGTTAAGGAAAGGGCTTAATATAAAGCTAAAAGGAAGTGCAGAAAAGGCACTTGACAAATTGCCGGTTCCGGCAACAGTAGCTCTGAAACCCACCGATTTTCCGGGACTTACTCCAAAACTTAGTGTAAAAGTTGACGCCGAGGTTAAAGCCGGCGATGCTTTGTTCTACGACAAATATCATCCTGAAATCTTATTTACAGCTCCTCTTGGAGGGAAAGTAGTATCGATTAACCGTGGTGAGCGTCGTAAAATTTTGGAAGTAGTTATTGCAACCGACGAGAAAGTTGGTTCAGCAGAATTTAAAAAGGCTGATCCATCAACCTTATCGGCGGAAGAGGTGAAGGAACAAATTTTGAAAAGTGGTGTATGGCCGTTCATAAAAAAACGTCCGTATGGTATCATCGCCAATCCGGAAGAGAAACCAAAAGCCATTTACATTTCAACATTCGATACGGCTCCGTTGGCTCCCGATTACAATTTTGTTATCGACGGCCAATTGGATACCTTCCAGGTAGGAGTTAACGCATTGGCTCAACTTACCAAAGGAAAAGTAAACCTTGGAGTTTCTAAGGATTCTGCTTTTACATCGGTAAAAAATGTTGAATTCAATACATTTGAGGGACCTCACCCTGCCGGTAATGTTGGTATTCAAATAGCCAATACATCTCCATTAAACAAAGGAGAAGTAGTTTGGACCATCAGCGTTCAGGACGTACTGTTTATTGGCCGCCTTTTCCAAACCGGGAAAGTTGATTTTACAAAAACTGTTGCTTTAACCGGATCAGAAGTTAAAGCTCCAAAATATTATCAAACTGTTTTAGGCGCACCAATTGCTTCATTGATTGAAAGCAAATTGGTTAACGCCGACTACAAACAGCGTATTATCAGCGGTAACGTACTTACCGGAACCAAAGTAACTGAAAAAAGCTTCCTTGGTTTTTACGACTCGCAGATCAGTGTAATTCCTGAAGGCGACGAGTATGAATTTTTAGGCTGGGCCGATCCCGGTTTTAATAAATTCAGTGCAACCAAAGCTTATTTCGGAAAACTGTTCCCGAAAAAAGAGTACACAATGAATGCCAATATTCATGGTGGCGAACGCGCATTTGTTTTGTCGAACCAATACGAGAAACTGGTTCCAATGGATATTCTTCCGGTATACCTACTTAAAGCTATCCTGGTAAACGATATCGACAAAATGGAAAACTTTGGTATTTATGAAGTGATAGAAGAAGATTTCGCCTTGTGTGAATACGCTTGTACTTCAAAAATCGAAGTTCAGAAAATTTTACGCGAAGGTATTAACACCATGATCAAAGAGCTTGGTTAATAATTACGTAACTTATTTAGTCTTTTAAGATGAAATTCATAAAAAACTTTTTTGAAAGGACAGAACCGCTGGTTCAGAAAGGAGGCAAGTACCATTGGCTCCAATCGGTGCACGACGGATTCTTCACATTTTTATACACGCCAAAAACCACGTCGAAAACGGGTACGCACATTCACGATTACATCGATTTGAAACGTACCATGTCGATTGTTGTTTTATCGGTGGTTCCGGCTTTATTGTTCGGAATGTACAACGTAGGAGTACAACACTTTAAAGCCATTGGCGAATTAGCCTCTACAGGATTTTTTGAAATCTTCCTGTTTGGTTTGGTAAGAGTACTTCCAATCGTTATTGTATCGTATGGAGTAGGTTTAGGTATCGAATTCGTTTTCGCTCAATTGCGCGGACACGAAATTCAGGAAGGCTTCCTGGTATCGGGGATGCTTATTCCGCTTATTATGCCGGTAAATACCCCGCTTTGGATGATTGCAGTAGCAACCGCTTTTGCCGTTATTCTTGGTAAAGAAGTATTTGGAGGTACCGGAATGAACATCTGGAACCCGGCACTTGTAGCTCGTGCGTTCCTATTTTTTTCTTATCCGGCGCAAATGTCGGGCGAATCGGTTTGGATCGCATTAAAAGATACCGATAAAGTAATTGACGGTTTCTCTGGCGCAACTCCGATGGCAAATGCAGCAGCAGGTCACTTAAATTACAGTGTTGCCGATGCATTCTTTGGTTTTATTCCGGGCTCGATCGGTGAAACATCAACACTGGCAATTCTTATCGGAGCTGTATTGTTAATCGTTACAGGAATCGGAAGCTGGAAAATCATGGTTTCAACCATTGCAGGCGGTGCAGTTATGGGACTTATCCTTAATGCATTCTCAGGCAGTGTAGGTCTATCTCCTGAAGTTGCAACCTATTTCTCAATGCCTTTCTGGCATCACTTAGTATTAGGTGGTTTTATGTTTGGTGCAATTTTTATGGCAACCGACCCGGTTTCGGCATCACAAACCGAAAAAGGAAAGTGGATCTACGGATTCCTGATCGGTATTCTGGCCATCATCTTCCGTGTTATCAACCCGGCCTTCCCTGAAGGTATGATGTTGGCAATTCTGCTGATGAACACATTTGCTCCGCTTATCGACCACTACGTTGTAGCCAGTCATGTTAAGAGAAGAACAAAACGAGCTAAAGTTTCTGCATAATTAAAAACGAAGAAAAGATGGACAGAAATAGTAATACTTACACATTTTTATATGCAGCCATTATGGTAATTGTTGTGGCTGCCGTTCTTGCTTCGGTCTCACTGGCATTAAAGCCTGCGCAGAAAAAGAACGTTGAGATAGAGAAAAAACAAAATATTCTTGCTTCGGTAAATATTGAAAGTACAGCAGAAACTGCAGAAGCGATTTACGCTGATAGAGTTGTTGATGAATACCTTGTTAATGCTAAAGGTGAAAAAGTTGACGGAAACGCTTTCACTACCGACCTGAAAAAGGAACGTGCCAAAAGTATAGACGAGATGGTATTTCCGGTATTTGTGTGTAAAACCGACGAAGGAACGAAATATGTACTTCCGGTATACGGATCCGGTCTTTGGGGACCTATCTGGGGATATATATCGGTTAGCGACGATATGAATACCATCTTCGGTGCTAACTTCGATCACGAAGGAGAAACACCGGGACTGGGAGCTGAAATTTCGACCACTGGTTTTGAAGAGCAGTTTAAAGGAAAAGAACTTTTTGATGAAGCAGGAAAACTGGTTTCGATTACGGTTGCAAAAGCCGGACAGGCTGCTCCTGAAGAACACAAAGTTGATGCCATTTCGGGTGGTACAATTACCAGTAAAGGCCTTGAAAAAATGTTATTAGACGATTTCACAGGCTATGAAGCATTCTTAAACAAGAACAAAAATTAAGAAAGATGAGCGAACCATTATTTTCAAAGAAAAATTTAAAATTACTGTCGGATCCGTTAAACGACAGTAACCCGATTACCGTTCAGGTATTAGGAATTTGCTCGGCACTTGCGGTTACTGCTCAGCTTAAACCGGCAATTGTAATGACGATATCTGTTATGGCTGTTCTTGCCCTGGCAAACGTTATTGTTTCGATGTTACGAAATACAATTCCAAACCGGATCCGAATTATTGTACAACTTGTAATTATTGCAGCACTGGTTATTTTGGTTGACCAGGTACTTCGTGCTTATGTGTACGACGTAAGTAAACAGCTTTCAGTATTTGTAGGATTGATTATTACCAACTGTATTCTGATGGGCCGCCTTGAGGCATTTGCTTTGGGTAACCGCCCATGGCAATCGTTCCTTGATGGAATTGGAAATGCAGCCGGTTACGGTTTTATTCTTATCGTAGTTGCTTTCTTCCGCGAGTTATTAGGATCAGGCTCTTTATTGGGCTATCAAATAATTCCCGACAGCTGGTACATTGCTAACGGTGGATTTTACGAAAACAACGGATTGATGGTACTTTCTCCAATGGCACTTATTGTTGTTGGTATAATTATCTGGGTTCAACGTAGCCGTAACACTAAACTAATCGAAGATTAATTGTAACGCAAAAACAAAATTCAAATGGAAAATCTGATTAATATATTTGTTAAGTCAATTTTTATTGAGAACATGGTATTTGCGTACTTCTTCGGAATGTGCTCTTATCTGGCTGTTTCGAAAAAAGTAAGTACTGCAACCGGTTTGGGAATTGCTGTAGTTTTTGTGTTAGGAATTACGGTACCGGTTAACTACCTGTTAGAGAAATTCGTATTAAATGAAGGTGCCTTAAGCTGGTTAGGCGAAAGCTTTGCCAATGTAGACCTAAGTTTCTTACGCTTTATCATGTTTATTGCCATCATTGCATCAATGGTTCAGTTGGTGGAGATGATTGTGGAGAAATTTGCACCTGTGCTGTACAACCAGTTGGGTATTTTCCTGCCGCTTATTGCTGTAAACTGTGCTATTCTTGGAGGATCGTTATTCCTTCAACAAAAAGCCTTTATTAACGTTGGAGAAGCTACCGTTTATGGTTTAGGTTCGGGCGTTGGCTGGTTGCTGGCAATCGTTGGTATTGCTGCTATCAGAGAAAAGATTGAATATTCAAGCATTCCGGGCCCTTTACGCGGACTAGGTATTACATTTATTGTAACCGGTTTAATGGGATTGGCATTTATGGGATTCGGCGGAATTAAATTGTAGAAATTAAAAAACAATTAGCAAGATGATATTATTGTCAGCACAAACAACTGTAATTATTACCGGTGTTGCTGTTTTCCTGAGCGTAATTATTCTGCTGGTGGCCATTCTTCTGTTCGCCAAAAAGAAACTTACTCCATCAGGAACTGTAAAGGTTAGCATTAACCAAGGCGACTTGGAAATTGAAACCGAACCGGGAAATACCCTGTTATCGACACTTGGAAACAACAAAATTCTACTTCCATCGGCATGTGGTGGTGGTGGAACATGTGCAATGTGTCGTTGCCAGGTTGAAGACGGTGGTGGTTCAATTCTACCAACCGAGACCGGTTACTTTACCCGTAAGGAGCAAAACGACAATTGGCGTTTGGCTTGTCAGGTGAAAGTAAAAGAAGACATGGAAATTAAAATTCCGCAAGAAGTACTTGGTGTTAAAAAGTGGGAATGCGAAGTGGTATCGAACCACAACGTGGCTACTTTCATCAAAGAATTTGTGGTTAAATTACCTGAAGGCGAAAATCTTGATTTCAAATCAGGTGGATATATTCAGATTGATGTACCTAAAGTTGACGTAAACTTTAAGGACATGGATATTGAAGAGGAATATCGCGAAGAGTGGGAAAAATTCGGTATGTTCGACCTGGTTATGAAAAACCCGGAGCCTACATTCCGTGCTTATTCAATGGCTAACCACCCTGCTGAGGGTAACATTGTAATGTTGAATATTCGTATTGCAACTCCACCATTCGACCGTGTAAGCAATGGCTTTAAGAAAGTAAACCCTGGTATCTGTTCATCATACATCTTTAACCTGAAACCGGGCGACAAAGTAACTGTATCGGGTCCTTACGGAGAATTCTTCCTGAAAGACAACGACAGCGAAATGATGTTTGTAGGTGGTGGTGCAGGTATGGCGCCTATGCGCTCGCACTTATTCCACTTGTTCCACACCATCAAAGAATCGAAAAAGAAAGTTACTTTCTGGTACGGAGCTCGTTCGTGGAAAGAAGTTTTCTACTACGATCAGTTCAGAGATATCGAGAAAAATTTCCCGAATTTTGAGTTCCATTTGGCACTCGACCGTGAAGATCCTGAAGCTGATAAATTGGGAATTGAATATAAAACAGGATTCGTTCACCAGGTAATTCATGATAACTACCTGAGTCAGCATGAAGAACCGGAAGAAATCGATTTCTACATGTGTGGACCACCAATGATGAACGACGCTGTTCAGAAAATGCTTTACGATTTAGGTGTTCCGGACGAAAACGTACTGTTCGACGACTTTGGATCGTAACCAACATCGAAGTTTTTAAACTTAGATATTTCAAAGCCACTTCTCTTTTTGAGGAGTGGCTTTTTTAATGCCTTTCGGGAACTCTCCACTATTTAGAAGTCTAACCTAAAAAACTGTTTTTCCTTTTATGGGAAAATGTCGACAGACAAAAGGACAAATGAACGACCTTGAAGCAAAGCTTCCGAGGTATCAACAAGAAGGAAAGTTTTCTAAACGAAGTAAAGCTCGGGGGAACTGCCCCCTGAAAGATAAAAATACACTACCACTCACCTCATGAGGAGAACGATGGTATAGTGGCACTTAAAGTACTTTTTCTAGACTTGAAGCGGCTATTTCCCGACTCAAAGTGGTTATTGTTTAACTGTAAGCGATTATTGTTTGAGTTAAAACAGCCGTTATTTGAAATCGGCTATAGAGTAATCGACTTTGACACCACTCCTCTATTCTGGTAGCGGGTAGAATATACAGCGGTAATAGTAACCGTTCCGCTTGATTGAGATAAAACAACTTCGCCAATATTATTTCTGGTCTGCAGGGCTTTCATATTTTTGCGTAGATATTTTCCTTCTGTCAGTTCGCCCATAAGATAATCAACATTATCATAGTCGTCGCTTAAGCGGGCTTCAATTAAGTACCCGGTTGCAACACGATGTTTTGTAAGCAATAATTTTGGCTCCTCAATCTCCTTTCCCGATTTGGTGTATTCTTTTAAACCTACAGCGCGTACTCCGTTTTTATATTCGTATTCGGCCTGCAATGTTCCGTTGCGGTGATAGCGCTTGCAAATACCATGTAGCTCATCTTCTTCGTAAGGTTGCTCTTTCCATATCTGTGGTTCACTGTCCAACGACGCCTGGTAATAGGTGTAAGCTACGCCCTGCTTTTTGCCGGCAATGTAAGGTATGGCTGAATATAAACTCCCGTGCAAGTAATAGCGTTTCTGCATGCCGTGCTTTATTGCTGTTCCCTTTACAACCGATATTTCGTACTCAATCTGCTCGGAGTTACGATATGGCCGTTTAATAATTTCCACGCCACTACCCTCTTCACTTGAAATTCCCGAAGTCTCTTTTTTAGATTCCGACTTACAAGCAACCAGAAATAACATAGCAGCGAACAAACAGTAAATCCATCCTTTCATCCGTTTAAAATTTTCAAGTTTCCAACAAATTACTTTAAAATTTGAGAACGGATGTAACCGCTCCGCTCTCACATAAATTTTAATCATTCTTGTTTATCAATTTAGAATGAAGAAAATTCATGTTCGTTTCATAACAGCCATTTTGAGTTTTATCAGTTTAAAGGTAATCTTTCATTCCTTTATTAAAACATGATGCGATAACAATATCAAACATCTTTGTGCATAGTTAGTTGGAGTATATTCTCTAAATCCCATTTTGTGCTGATTTCACATTCATTGTTTTTTAAATTCGGAAAAAACTCCCCCATAAGATACGTGCATCAAAACGAAAAATACGTTCAGAAAACTATTGTTCCTTTATTACATGATTTCCTGCAGTTAAACCTAAAAAGATATCGTCAAGGAAAAACATTCTTTCTGTATGAGAAACCCAGGTATGCATATGACTAATTATTAGCATATTTTGGGAAGATATAGTACAGAATACTACTAAAAAGTTAACTGACTAAATTTATGTTATTTATTTTCAAAAATTTATTGTAGCTTGCGCAAATAATTTTTTTAAGAATAAAATGAATAAAGGAACAGTAAAATTCTTTAACGACACCAAAGGATTTGGTTTTATTAAAGATGCAGAATCAACAAAAGAGTATTTCGTTCATGTAAGTGGATGTAAAGATGAAATTCAGGAAAATGACGAAGTAACTTTTGACCTTGAAGAAGGAAAAAAAGGTCTGAACGCAGTAAATGTAAAACTAGTATAGTTATTATATTGCTTTGATGAAAAGTTCGGTTTTTAAACCGGACTTTTTTTTTGCCCTGTTGTGTAAAAAATACACTGAGATTAAACTTTAAAAACATCACTTTTCCAACTTACCAGTCGTTAAATAACTAAGAAATTAATATTTTACATTCCGTTAATGCATGTAGTTACTCAATTTTATTAGTTTTAACTTGTTCTTTAAAAACAACCTGGTATGCCCGAAGTTACAATATGGAACCTCATATTGCTTATCGAAATTGGTTTTGGCTTTATACTACTTCTTTTCTTATTAAAAGTTAGTACAAAACTTAATTGGTATTTACCACTGGCTATATACGTGCTTTTGGTGATGATCGACTGTTACGCCGAATTTTTATTACAAACTGGCTACATCGTTAACACACCACACTTTTTGTTTGTAAACGAGCCTTTAAACATTCTGGTAGGACCAATGATTTATTTGTATGCACGAAGTCAGGAATTTCAACGCTTCAGATTATTTAAAACAGACCTTCTGCTTCTTACCCCATTTCTAGCAAGCTTACTTGTTTACCTACCGATATACACGATGTCGGCTGCAGACAAAATCAACGAGTATCAACAATATGGAGAACTGCAATCGGATGTTGAAAATTATGTTTGGGAATGGATTTTTCTGGTTAGCATAAACGTTACTTTTTTTGCAGCTGCATTACGGCGTTTCAGAAATTATAATGAAAAAATAAAAACCTTATATTCAAACATTAAAAATACAGATCTGCGTATAACTCAGATTTTAATACGGCTTTGTATAGCCATTTACACGTTAGAACTTTTTTCGGTTTTTCTCACTTACTACGAGCTACCTTTTAACACCGAATTGTATAACGTATACGATATCGTTCAGTTAATTGTACTGGTACTTATTGGGTACGATGCCGTAAGCACTTACAAATTTTCGGCAACCATAAAACAAGAATGGAAAAAAATTCATCTGGAAGAAGGCCAAAACATTAACCAACCTATTAAATATGCAAGTTCGACACTTACTAACAAACAATCGGCAAAACTGAAAAAACAGATTGAGAGATATATGGATGAACATGAACCTTATCTTCAATCGCAAATTAGAATTAAAGACCTGGCCGATTTAACAGGAATTAGCAGCCACCAAATTTCACAGGTTCTCAATGAATCGTTCAATCAAAATTTCTATGAATTTATAAATACTTATCGGGTAAAAAAGGCAATTTCACTCATTGAGGATCCCAAAAATTTATCACTTACCTTTTCGGCAATTGGCTTCGAAGCAGGATTTAATTCGAAAACAACCTTCTACGAAGCTTTCAAAAAGACAACAGGAACCACTCCAGCACAATATAAGATAAACAACAATATTCCAGCCAATTAGCATTTCAACTTTATAAGTTCGAACTGCAAAATCACAATTATATGTCCTGTTTTATAATCCCGAACGACCAAGTAAATCATTGTATCTAGTTTTGATTCATGAAAGAGAAAATACTCTGGTCACACAGTGTACGCTCCTTCCTAAAAAGTTTCCCTCTAAATCCGTTTTCAGATAAAAAGGAAACGGATTTTTTTATACTATCTATTAGCGCTTACAATTGATATCAAACTGTAGCTTCTTGTAATATTTTTCTACAAAAAGCTGTTGCAAAAATTTTATTTGCCAGATAATAAAAACGGAAGGAAGAGATCTCTATACATCAATAAATTTCTCAATAATTTATTTATTTTCGTATAAAACATAGTTATACGTTTTATGGCGATACTAATTTTCTTCTTTCTCGTATCAATACTTTTCTCATTTATGTGTTCGGTTTGGGAGGCTGTTTTGTTAAGCATAACACCATCGTATGTTAGCCGTATGCAAATGGAAAAACCGCGGTTGGGTAAACGCTTAACTTCTCTAAAAGACGACATCGACCGCCCTTTATCGGCCATTTTAACGCTAAACACCATTGCGCACACCGTTGGAGCTATTGGAATAGGTGTTCAAGCAGGAGAACTGTTCGGAACAGCAAAAATCAACCTCTACATTTTTGAGGCCACATACGAATCGCTCATCGCAGGATTAATGACCCTCGCGATTCTTATTCTTTCTGAAATTATCCCTAAAACCATTGGTGCTACCTACTGGAAACAGCTTACACCATTTACCGTACGGTCGTTAAAAGGTTTAATGATTGTACTGGCTCCTTTTGTTTGGCTGAGCAAATGGGTAACACATTTAATAAAAAAAGATGGAGAAAAAAGTGTATTAAACCGTGCCGATGTTGCGGCGATGGACGATGCAGGATTAAGAAGTGGTGCCATCGACAAGGAAGAAAAATCGATTATTCAGAACCTACTGCGCTTAGAAAATACGGAGGTGAAAGATATTATGACGCCCCGCAGTGTGGTGTTTACCCTGGATGAAAACCAAACGCTGGGAGAAATATTTACGGCATACAACCCTTTCCAGTTTTCGCGCATACCTGTTTACGGCGAAAGCCCCGATCAAATAACCGGCTTTATTTTAAAAGATGCTATTCTGGAAAATATTGCCGCCGACAAACACAGTCGGCAAGCAGTAGAAATTCGCAGAAAAATATTTTTTGTTGAAGACAGCCTTTCAGTTGCAGGATTGCTCGATAAACTCATTCTGGAAAAACAGCACATGACTATGGTTGCCGACGAATTTGGAACTGTGGTAGGCCTTGTTACCATGGAAGATGTTATTGAGACGTTGTTTGGTCTCGAAATCATTGACGAATCAGACAAAGTAGCCGACCTGCAAAAACTGGCTCGCGAGCGTTGGAAAAGGGCAAAAAAACCGAAGTAGAGTTTCTCCTCGACTAGAAACTCATTTCGGCCCTGAAACGTATTCCGCTATTGTCGGTAAAACTTCTGTCTTTATAAGTACTACCCAACTGCTGAATATACTCGACACGCAATACTTTAAAAATATTTGTGATTCCCAGCCCCAATTCGGCATAAGGTCGTGTTAAATCTTGCGTAAAGGCTTCAGGAAGATCGAATATTGGTTTATATGAGCTGGTCCGGTCGCCATAATGCGCTTTTAACGATACCATTTCGCGTAACTTTAATCGCTTAATTAGTGGTAATTTGTTAAAAATAATTCCTCCGCCAACCCAGTCGAGATGAACGTTCGTATACACGTTATGCGCAAACGATGCCTGGTGTAACAAGTTAAAGCGGTATTTTGCAAATCCGAGCGATTGTGAACCAACTGGCATATCAAGCAAATCATAAGGAGCATCGCCAAACAAATACCCTCCGTTAACCATGTAGCGCATAAATGTGGGGCCCCAGTTTACTTTTCCAACTACCGAGGCGTGAAAATGCGAATACATTCCAAAATCAGGAGTATTATCTCCCGGCACATAGGCCTGACCAATGTCCCAGCTCAAATTAATAACCGGTGTTTGATCGATATAATACACACGCATGAAGTAATACTGGTCGTAATACTGGCCAAATGCCAAACGTGCGTTAAAAAGTGCCCCATAGGCCGAATAGTGCTTGTAATCTACTCCGTTATTAACGTAATGAATTGATGGGGTACTGTAATTGGAAGAAAAATAAGCGCCTCCTTCAAGAATAACATTATCGGTATTATATTCTAAATTCAGACTTGCTTTCTTCTCCTGTTGCAAATATGGATTCTCCTCGCGCGAAGTAATGGCAGCAATAAAATTACCGTTACCACGGGTATTCGGATTCTTCTTAATAAACTTCAGGTATTTATCCTGCGAAACCAGATTGTAGTCGTCGGAATAGTTACCACGCAAAATAAACTTATCATCGGGTGTTAATTGCCAGCCAAAGTTCATTCCGTATTTCAATTCCTTATTTCGGGTACCATAACCTAAGAAGCCTCCAACAGTAAAGCGTTTCCACATTTTTTCGCCGGTACGGAAAGGCAAAGAAAAGCGCTGCCCCTCGATGGCGTTAGTACTGTAAATATCAAATACCGGCCCCAGCTCAATTTTTCCCAAATCAACGTAACTTGTAAGCACCATTCCTCCAATGGCATCGATACCTTTCACTACCTGATTTTCCTTTAATTTATCGACACGCTCGTATGTTCCGTCCGACATCAGACTGGTTGCAAACTCAGGCTGCGAACGCCAGTTGTACCCACGTATTTCATTCAGGTGCTCCGAAGTAGAATACTGCGTTATTTTATTCACCATCCAGTTTCCGTTCGAGATTTGATCAATTCGTTGCGAACCATACCTCGACACCGTATCCTTATTCAGCGTTAACGACAAATTCAAACTAATTTGCTGGTTATCGTAAAACCAGGTTCCATTCTCGTCTTTGCGGTATTGAACATTGGAACGGTAGCCATTCACAAAGTTAATATTGGCTTCTTCCTGCACATAAGCATAAATGCTGGTAAGTGCAAAGTTTTTACCCTCAACGGTAAACCGTCCGGTAAATAGTGCATTGTACTTATTTTTTGGCGTAAACGAAAAGTTATAATGCCAAACGCTATCAATAAGCGTACTGTCGTTTAAGTAAAGATCGTAGTGTAAACGTGCCGAGTTACTTAACGGAGAGATAATACCGCGCCCCAAAATATTAATCTGATCTTTGTAAAAATCAAGGTCGATAACCACATTTAACAGAATCAAACTTTCAATGGTTTGATTAAGTTTTGGGAAAATACCATCCTTCTTATTATAAACAACACTGTCTTTTTGGTTACTTGTTAAAGTCGCCAACTCGGCCATATATATTGGCGAAAACCGAATATCACGATCATCCAGTTTCATGGTTACTTCGTTCATATTCGGAATAATACGGTTTACCTTCGATGTGCTATCGATGGCCATATAAACCGAAGTACGCTCAAAAGCCTTATAATCGCTATAGTTTTCAACCTTTTCACGATTCTCCTTTTTATGCTCCATTATTTTACGGAACAGCACTTTGGCGCGCGACTCTTCGGGTCTTACTTTTATTTCGCTGATCTGCTGAACATCCGGCGTTAAATAAATTTTTAACGGCATTTCCAGCTTAGCTGTCACTTTTAACTCCTGTTTGTTGTACCCCACCGATGAAAAGCTAATGTCGTCGCCAATTGTGGCCGACAAAAGAAAATGTCCGTCAATATCGGTCATCGTTCCACGTGTAGTTCCTTCTACCCATACATTTACAAACGGAATGGGCTCTTTGGTATCCTTATCGTATATATTCCCGGATATCTCGGTGGCTTCATCCGAGGCATGAGCAATAAATACAAATAGAAAAAAAAGTATTGTTAATCTGATCTTGTTTTCCATAATAAATAAGCAATTGCCTCACTTATCACACATTCCCGCTACAGAACGACTAATATAATGAGAATCAATTGACTATGTTTTGATTTCTCAAATAAATATTTCTATCTATCTGAGTTAATTGTTTCGTGGCGATTTTACATATTTAAATACTTTGCGAAAGTAATTAAGATCACTATTCTAAAATTTAATATCGCTAAATATCGCACTAAATTTTAACTTTTATTAAGAACCGTTATGCACCAAAAAGGTTGAAAAAAGGTTTTCGTATTCTGCTGAAATGATTATTACTTGATTTCAAGTGACCATTACTTGACTTGAAACAGACATTTTCGGTCTTGAAGTGTTCATGCTATAAACCACAAAAAAAGCCTCCCTGAAAAATTCAGGGAGGCCTTTATATATCGTAACTTAAAGCAACTGTTTACGCTTGCTCTAATTTTAATGTTTCTGTAGTTTGGTCGCAAACCTCTGTTGGACCGAAATACTGGATAGGACCAGGATAAACGAACTCGGTTCCTGTTGCCCACTCACCACGTTTTGAAACAAAATATTTGTAAGGAGCGCCTTCCAGCTCAACCAGTGCTTTTTGAATTACCGGTTTCATGTGGCCATGACGTCTTTCCATGTTCATCATCATAGTTACCGGTACACCACCTGCAATCCACTCATCAGCAGGAGCTGTTGTGTTACGTACAGAAGCCATATAGCCGGTCTTCCCTTCTGAAATAAGAACAGAAGCAGTGTAACCTAACGAATAACAGTAATCAGCATCAAAGTTTGATGGAGCTGCACAACGTCCTTCGTAACCAAAGAAGTGGTACTGTGTTCCAAATTTTCCGACAAACTCACCAGCTTCTTTCATTTCATCCAAACGTGTTTTTACCATTTCGCCCAACAGCTTTTCAGTTTCGATTAACGATACCTGAACGTTTCCGTGTGGATCGCGATCTAAAGTTAACTGAGTTGCAATACCCGATGGCAAAGAACGGAATACATTTGAAGAAGTTTCACTCAAGTGACCTGCCACCCATTCATTACGGTGACTTTTCTTCAGCATTTTAAATTCTTTCTCGGTATCTGTGCCTTCAGCAAGAAGGTCGTTCAATTCCGAGATCAATGTTTTCATTTCAGGAATAAACTCGATCAGACCTTCAGGAATTAAAGCAACACCAAAGTTATTTCCGTCAACTGCACGATTGGCAACAATGCCAGCCATATAATCTACAACCTCGCCCAATGTTTGTTTTTTCTCGGCAACTTCTTCCGAAATCAACGTAATGTTTGGTTGCGTTTTCAGAGCACACTCTAAACCGATGTGCGACGCCGAACGTCCCATTAATTTAATAAAGTGCCAGTATTTTTTTGCTGAGTTGGCATCGCGCTGGATGTTACCAATCAGCTCTGAATATACTTTTGTTGCTGTATCGAAACCAAAAGAAGTCTCGATCATTTCGTTTTTAAGGTCACCATCAATTGTTTTCGGGCAACCAATTACCTGAACACCAGAATCAATTTTAGCGTAGTACTCAGCCAACACACAAGCGTTTGTGTTTGAGTCGTCGCCACCAATAATTACAAGCGCGTTCAATCCAAGATCTTTTGCAATTTCAAGACCTTTGTCGAATTGTGCTTCTTCTTCCAGTTTTGTGCGGCCCGAACCGATAATATCGAAACCACCGGTGTTACGGTACTCGTCGATAATATCAGAAGTAAGTTCCATGTATTTGTGGTCAACCAGTCCGCCTGGACCACCTAGGAAACCGTACAATTTACTATCAGAATGGATATTTTTAATACCATCGAAAATACCTGAGATTACGTTGTGTCCGCCCGGAGCCTGGCCACCGGAAAGGATTACACCAACGTTAACCGGTTGTCTTTCGGCTGCAGCATCGGCTGCTTCGAAAGAAACCAACGGCATTCCGTAAGTATTCGGAAATAATTCAGCAATTTCTTTTTGGTCGGCAACCGATTCGGTTTTTGCCCCCTCAACCAATTTTACATCGCCTTTTAACGATTTAGGAAGTTTCGGCTGATATTTAGCCCTTTCTTTTTGTAATGCGCTAATACTCATGTCTGTTTATTTTTTAGCCGGAAATTGATAACAATTCACCGGAACAAAACTTTAACCGGTAAAACCAGCTTCAGTAATTATTAATTATTGATTTCTAATTTTTTAAGCAGACCAAAAATAACGGAATTTGTGATGAAATCCTATGTTGAAAAAACAGGACGAACTGATTTAAAGTAAAGTTAAAAGGGAATCGGCCAATTACCATCAATAATTGGATTTAAAGCGATAAAATGTTGTTTGTAACGTAAAAGCACTTCAAAGAAAAAAGGATGTCACTGTTTTAAATATGACATCCTTTTTTCATAATTGGAGTAATCAGATAAATTTGCAGAAAATAAATTAATTAACCGAGTAGCTTCTGATAAGCCAGCACATCGAGTATGCGCCCGAACTTCTCTCCTACCTGTTTAAAGTGCCCGCATTTTTCGTAGCCCATTCGTTCGAACAATTTTACGCTAGATTCGTTTTCGGCGGTAATAATTCCCATTAGTACAACTATTCCAACTTCCAGCGCTTTTTGCTCCATCTGCAACAAAACTTCGCGGCCAATGCCTTTACCAAAATAGTCAGGTTTAAGGTAAATGGTAACTTCAGCAGTACGATCGTAAGCCGCACGCGGTTTATAGCGCCCCAGGTAACAATACCCGGCTACTTCGTTATTAAAGTAAATCAGAAACGACCTGAAACGCCTATCACCTATGGGTAAAATACTCTTCAAGTCAGCCTCGCTTACCGAGCCGGTATGAAAGGTAGCTGTTGAATTAGCGATGTAATAATTGTAAATGTCTTTAACCAGACACAAGTCTTTTTCCTCCAGTATTTCGAGGCGAACCACTTTATTCATACTATAAAACTATTTTACAGCAATCGTTTCAATTTCAACCATCACCCCCAGCGGCAGTTCTTTTACAGCAAAAGCAGCTCTTGCCGGAGGAGTTTCACTGTAGTATTTTCCGTAAACTTCGTTCATGGCTTTAAAATTGGCCATGTCGCTTAACAGGCAAGTCGATTTTACCACATCGGAAAACGAATAACCGGCCTCGCTTAAAATCTCGCCAATATTTTTCATTACCTGCTCGGTTTGCCCGGTAATTCCGCCTTCAACAACTTTCATCGTTTTCGGATCGAGTGGTACTTGTCCTGAAATATAAAGTGTTCCGTTTACTTCAACAGCCTGGCTGTATGGACCAATTGCAGCAGGTGCTTTTTCTGTAGCTATTATACGTTTCATCGTTTAAAATTTTGGTGTGAAGATACAAGAATATGCCCCAATTTTCAAGATCGCTAATCAGCCAATAAAACTTATTAATGGAAAGAAAACAAATACATATTCCCGATTATTGTTAAATGCGAAAGAAGCCATTTTTTTGCAAAAACGCATCTCTCCGCACTTAGAGGGCCTCATTTTCTTGCAAAAATACATCTCTCCGCACTTAAAGAGCCTCATTTTCTTGCAAAAATGCATCTCTCCGCACTTAGAGGGCCTCATTTTTTTGTAAAAATGCACCTCTCCGTACCTGAAGGGGGCCATTTTTTTATAAAACCGCGGCCCTCGAACTACAGAAACAATCGTTTTTGCAGTGTAATTATCGCTTAAAAACTGAAGTTATCGTAGTGGCTTTGCTGTTTCTGAATTTTCAGATCCTGTAGCATCGACGAAGATGCACTAATAGTAAAACTGTAACTTTTACGATAACCAAAAGGCACAAAGTTAAACGACATGTTCCAGCAGTGCAGGTCGCGATTCAATCGGAACGAGGTTAATGCAAACTCCCCCTCCTGGATATCGAAGTTAGTCATAGCACTCATTTGCCATTTATCAGTAATACTAATATTTCCGCGCAATCCTAAAGATTGGGTAACCCGCCCATTCGGATTACTAGCACTGGTTGCTCCTGTATAATTCAAACTGTAGTCGAAGCTAAAATCCCAGGGAATACTAAAATCTACGTATTCATCAAAAATAGGAGGAAGCGCTTCTTCTGAAGGGCCAGCAGTTTCTTCCTGATTGTCCCCTCCGTCATTCTCGTTTCCTTTCTTATTTTTCGAGTTAAAATTCATTCCAAACGAAAGATTGGCACGAGTTACACGCCCCAATTTGCCCAAACCACTACGTTCGTTCCATGCGTATTTATGAACTTTGCGATAATTCTCGTCAAGCATATACGGATCAAGCGTGGTTCCCATATTAATACTAACACCTGCCACAGTAGTACGTGCCCGAATAGAAAACGGAGCTAAGTTTAAAGAGTCGCGAATCAGGTCATACGATGAAGAAATACTCAGGTTATCAATAATTTTCACCTTCTTGTATTTCTGCTCTTCATCGGTTTTGGTTGAATCGCGCACGTCGAGCTTTTTCATTTCCAGGCTGTTGTTCAGCGAGAAATTAATAGATCCCGATTCTCCTCTTCCGGGCGAGCCGCCATAAATTCCACCTAAGTTGGTATCGTAATATTGGGTATTTCCTTCTTCGTCAACCTGCACTTCCTGCCAGTATCCGTAATGATCCTTACCAAAATCAGGACGATAACTAAACGATATTGATGGCGACATTTTGTGACGAATCTTCTGTATTTTGGAATTAGGATTCCGGGGTGTATAAAAACCATAAATATTGGTTGATGCACTTATACTGTAAGCATAATCGTAAACACGGTTTAATCCGGTAATCGTATCAATCCGAACATTCTCGGAAATATTTGAAGGATTTCCGGTAAACTCGCCCCCCTCAACATAATTATAGTTGTATTTTTTGAAATACCATTTTTCGTTATAACTGATGCCCGGGCTAAAATTAATAGTACCTAAACTAAAACTCGGGAAAGAAATAGGTAAATTATGGCGAATACCGTTTTTCCAGTCGGTAGCAAACGAACTGCTAAGTATTTCGCTTTCTTTGGCATTAATCGTATTTCTAAAATTGGCCGTATAATTAATACCAAATTTTTCGTAGAACTTAACTTTTCCTACCCGGTTCTTTTTCCTGAATGGATAAACCTTAGCCATATTAAAGGTCATTTCGGGTAACGACAACGACATAGTACTATCCCTGGTATTTTGCGAATGACGCAGGTTCATCGACAAATTAAAAGGTGTATTCTCAAATTTTCGAGAATATGAAATACTCGACGATTTTGTTGTCGTCAGATAGTCGTTCATATTGTACGCATTCTGCTTATCGTAACCGCTCGAAGAAACATTCACACTGGCCGAAAATGTTTGGTTCGGATTAGCTTTTGAATCCTGCGAGTGCGACCACAAAATTTTATACTGCATACCTTCCCTGTAATTATCCAAACCTTTTTCTCCGTATTTATTTTTGGCATATTCGAAACCGAAGTTACCACCAAACTTGTACCGTTTCTTATAATTTGTTTTTATACGTGTACCCCACGAACCATGCGAATATATATCTCCCTGAACCGTCAAATCGAAATATTCGCTTGCCGCCCAGTAATACCCTCCATCGCGCAGAAAAAATCCACGGTTTTGCTCCTCACCGTACTTCGGAAGTAAAATTCCAGACGAGTAGGTTGGGGAATTGGGGAAAAAACCAAACGGAAGAATGGGAAAATAAATCGGAAAATCCTCTAAAACCAGATAAGCCGGCCCGGTAATGATCTTTTTATTCGATATAACCTTCGCTTTTGTAAGATGCAAATAAAAGTGTGGATGATCGGCATCGCAGGTCGTATACTTGGCATCTTTTGTAATGAACACATCTTCGCCAATCTTTTTGGTGCGGTCGCTGTGAATAAAACCTTCGCCCTGTGCCGAAACAACTTTGGTAATAAAAGCCTTTTCTGTTTCGAAGTTATAACGCATCGTTTCCGACTCGTATTCTTCTGAACCTTGCCGGAACAACGGTTTTTGAGTCATCTCCCCCACTGAATCCAGAACTCCTTCCGCATAAATTTCCTTGGTTTCCAAATCCAGCTCAATATAATACGCCTCCAGTTCAATATTTTGATATGTAACTTTTGCCTGATTATATAAATACACCTTTTGTCCATCGAGCGAAACAATCATCGAGTCGACAGCTGCATAATCAATGGGCGCATCAATTACTGGCTTTTCCTCCTTTACCATTCCTACTGTATCAATACCGGTAGTATCAATCATTATAGTATCCTGTGCGCTGATATACTCTGAGAAAATAGAATCGGGAACCTGTTGCTGTGGAGCCACACTAATTGTTGGTTCCTGAGCTAAAATCAAAAAAGGAGTTACCAGGAATAAATATGTGATGAATATTTTATACAAAATGTTTTCTGTGTTTCAAATGTACTTTGGCTGCACAAAAATATAAATATGGCGTATACTAAAGTGCTATAAAATGTAAAATAATGCTAATATTTCTATTTTTACGTTGATAAGCCGTTAGCGGGGCAAAGCAAATAAATAAAATGGTACCGAACAAATACTAATACTCCGCTCTTATGTGTTTATATATAAAATACAGATCAGATATTTACATGATACAACAAGTTTTCAAATTACTTCTATTTATTTGTAGCATTTCTATTACAGCGCAATCTTTTTCTGCCAACATTTTTACGGATAGGAACAAAAAAGAAGGTATTTCGGTAGTGGTTATCGACCCCGGACATGGTGGCAAAGATCTTGGCGCATCGTTTGGCAACGCTATTGAAAAAAATATTGTGCTGGATATTGCCTTAAAACTGGGAACAACAATAAAAGAAAACTACCCCGATATTAAAGTGGTGTACACACGCACCAGCGACGTTTTTATACCATTATATAAACGTGCCGAAATTGCCAATAAAAACGAAGCTGATCTTTTTATTTCAATCCATGTAAATGCCGTTGGCGCACAAAGTGTGCAGGGAACCGAAACTTTTGTTCTGGGTCTTCACCGAAATGACGACAACCTGGAGGTGGCCAAAAAGGAAAATGCAGTAATTCTTTTAGAGGATGATTACAATACCACCTACGAGGGGTTTGATCCGAATCTGCCCGAGTCGTACATCATGTTTGAAACCATGCAGGAAGAATATCAAGGACAAAGTGTTATGCTGGCATCAAGTATCCAGAATGAATTTCGCGACTATGCCAAACGACTAGACCGTAGTGTAAAAATGGCCGGATTTCTGGTACTGCGCGAAACAACTATGCCCAGCGTTCTAATTGAAGCAGGTTTTATAAGCCATAATGGCGAGCGGCAATACCTTACCAGCGAAGCCGGCAGAACAAGACTAGCCTATGCTATTTTCAGGGCGTTCCGCGAATATAAATCGGACATCGAGCAGCGCAGCAGTTTTCATCTGGTAACCGAAAATGAAGTTAAGCCCGAGAATAATAAAAATACTACCACTTCTCCATCTGAATTCCCGTTGGCTCAATCAGAAAACCGGGATCCACAGCAAAAAACTGATGATGTATTTTATTCGGTGCAAATAATGGCCTTAACACGAAAACTGGAAGCTACACCGGCCAATTTTAAGGGAGAACAAAACATTTTTCGGGTAGAAGGGCCGAACCTTAACCGCTACTTTTCAGGCCGGTTTAAATCAATTGAAGAAGCCGGGGCAGAGCAACGCCGAATTAACTCGAAATACCCCAACGCCTTTGTGGTTGCTTTCAAAAATAATAAGTTAATTTCTGTAAAAAAAGCTAACCGATGAGTGATTAATCCTTCGGGAATTGGCTACTTTTACATTAAAATCTTATTTTTCCGCCATGAAGAATGCAAAATACACAAAGCTTGGATTTTTAATCGTCTTTTCACTAGCCGTACTTATCTGGGGATTAAGTTTCCTGAAAGGCAACGACATATTTAAACAAAACGACTATTACCATGTGTATTATAACCGCGTTGACGGACTTGTAAAGTCGAACGACGTAACACTCAACGGATTCAAGATTGGCCAGGTTACGGATTTAAAATTTGCTCCCGACAACTCCGGACGGCTAATTGTAACGTTCGCTGTCAATTCATCATTCAAAATTCCGGTAAATTCTACCGCTCGTATTATTAGTAGCGATATTATGGGAACACGTTCGATAGAAATTGTGTACAGCGGCGAAAGCGAGATGTATGAATCGGACGATACCATTCAGGGATCGATTGAAGCCGGCCTGAAAGACCAGGTGAGCATGCAAGTACTACCGCTAAAAAATAAAGCAGAAGAATTGCTAAGCACAGTAGATTCGGCTATTACAGTGCTAACCATTATATTTAACGAGGATGCACGCAAAAACCTAACAACCAGTTTTGCCAAGATAACCCAAACCGTTGAAAATATTGAAGCCACAACTGCCGATCTTCAGGAAATAATGGCATCGGAAAAAGGAAACGTAAAAAATATTATTTCGAATATTGAAGAATTAACTGCCACCTTTAAAAACAACGCAGCCGAATTTGAAGCTACCATACAAAACCTGAATAGCTTTTCAGATACGTTGGCCAATGTTTCTGTTACTCCTGTTTTAAATAATCTGGCCAACGCATCGGCCGAAATTGGAAACATACTGGAGAAACTAAACAGCGACGATAATTCTGCCGGCCTGTTGCTCAACGACGATGAACTATACCAATCGATAAATACACTTTCGGAGAACATGGGATTCCTTATCGGCGACATTCAGCAAAACCCGAAACGTTACCTCCATGTTTCTGCATTCGATTTTGGAAAGGAAGTATATATTAATACCAAAGACGATGCTTCATCAAAAGATATTATTTTTAAAGTTCACCTACTTTCAACCAAAACACAATTGGGTACCGATGCCGAAGTTTTTGATGAAATTGATGATGTGGAAGAATACACAACAGGGAATGTTTATAACTATTTAACCGGTGCAACAAGTAAGTACAGCGAGATAGAAGAAATCTATCAAAACCTGCGTTTCCAATTTCCGGAGTCGAGTATCGTTGCTTTCAAAAATGGCCGGCTTATCAAGCTTAAAAAGGCATTGAAACAAATACAGTAATTAACTATAATTTGGTAATAGCAATTCACCTAAAAATACGACCCCACCAGACCCCACCAGCTATATAGTTATCGTTCAATCACTTAAAACTATACAGCTGAACATCAGACACTTATAAATATTTAAGAAATTTAAAATCTTAATCGACTGACTTATAACCAACTATGACAGATGTTGTTTTTACAATAGATTTATGATTTTTTTTTTAACTTTTTTTTCGCAACTTTTGTTCTCGGAATACCACTAGGGAAATTTTTTTGTAGAACCTCATTATCCAGCAATTGTAAATGAACAATGAATACAGATCTGCATGGGAGAAATGCCTCAACGTTATAAAAGATAACGTTCCTAACAGCAGCTTTAAAACCTGGTTTGAACCAATAGAACCAGTCAAATTGGAAAATAAAGTATTAACAATTCAGGTACCAAGTGCCTTCTTTTACGAGTACCTTGAAGAACAGTTTATCGACATTCTTCGCAAGACACTTCGTATGGTTTTGGGTAACGGAGCCAAATTGGAATATAACGTTGTTTTAAGCAATAAAAACAGTAATGAACCGTATACTGTTAGTTATCCAACGAATAACAACAACAAAATTCAAAATAAACCACTTACCGTGCCATTAAAAGCGGAAGAAAAAGCAACAATAAAAAATCCTTTTATAATTCCGGGAATCCAGAAACTACATATCGACCCGCAATTAAAAGCGGACAATACTTTCGAAAACTTTGTTGAAGGTGATTGTAACCGACTGGCTCGCAGTGCAGGTTTTGCCGTTGCACAAAATCCGGGAGGAACAGCTTTTAATCCCTTAATGATTTACGGTAACTCCGGTTTGGGAAAAACACACTTGTCGCAAGCTATTGGTATTGCGGTAAAAGAAAACTTCCCCGACAAAGTGGTTTTGTATGTAAATGCAAATAAATTTCAAACACAATTTACCGAGGCAACGCGTAATAATAACCGCAACGACTTTTTACATTTCTACCAAATGGTTGATGTGTTGATTCTTGACGATGTGCATGAATTTGCAGGAAAAGAAAAAACACAGGAAACATTCTTCCACATTTTCAACCATTTACACCAAATGGGTAAGCAGCTGATTTTAACATCAGACAAGCCGCCTATTGAGTTGAAAGGAATGGAGCAGCGTTTACTCTCGCGTTTTAAGTGGGGATTGACTGCAGATTTGCAAACTCCCGACTTTGAAACTCGCATGGAAATTCTACGCAGGAAAATATACAAAGACGGTATAACACTTTCAGAAGAAGTTATGGAATACATAGCCTCGCACGTAACAAATAATGTTCGTGAGCTGGAAGGTGCCCTGGTTTCATTATTGGCACAATCGATGTTAAACAAACGCGAAATTACGCTTGAACTAGCAGCCAAGTTAATCAACAAACTAGTTAAAAACTCGAAGCGCGAGCTTTCTATCGAGTACATTTCAAAAGTAGTTTGCGATTATTTCAGTATGCCGGTTGATGCACTGCAAACCAAAACCAGAAAACGCGAAATCGTTCAGGCACGGCAAATTGCCATGTATTTCTCGAAAAGTTTAACAAAATACTCGTTGGCAAGTATCGGGGCACAAATAGGTAGTAAAGACCACGCAACAGTTCTCCACGCTTGTAAAACGGTAAACAACCTGAAGGATACCGACAAAAACTTCCGACAGTTTGTCGAAGACATAGAAAAGAAATTGAAAATGTAATATCGGCAGGCTTTTAAGCCTGCCTTTTTTTTGCCCGTATGATTTATCTTATCCTATGCATCCTTTCATCGTCAATGATTTATGTAATTTTTAGAGTTGCAAGAAACTACCATTGTAAACTTCAATCGCTAATCACAATAAATTATTTGTCGGCCTGTTTGCTGGGTATCTTTTTATTTCAACCGTTTGCTGAAAGTAAAAATCCCTTAGCCCTCCCCCACTGGGCTCCTTTCGCCATAATTCTTGGTCTTCTTTTTATTGCGATGTTTTATATTATTGGATACAGCTCGCAAAAAGCAGGAATTACCGTGACAACACTGGCCAACAAATTATCACTGGTTTTTCCAGTAACATTCTCGCTCATTTATTTTAACGAGCAACTTTCAACACTAAAAGCAATTGGAATTGTATCGGCGATAATTGCTGTTGGATTAACCGTATACAAAAAGGAGATAACGAAAACAAACCTTATTTATATTGTTTTGCCATTGTCTTTGTTTTTAGGAAGCGGATTAATCGACTCGTTGGTAAAATATGTTCAGGCTGTAAAAATTTCCGACAATGAAACTTCGCTGTACACCATTTTGGTGTTTTTTGTTGCCTTTTTATGCGGAATTGTCGTATCCGTTTTCACAAAAACTTACCAGCAACGATTGAACCCGGCAACACTAATTTTAGGTACATTATTGGGTGTTGTAAATTTGGGTTCGTTGTACTTTATAATAAAAGCATTAAATAAATCGGAATTGGAAAGTTCGCTGGTTTTCGCATTGAATAACATGGCAATTGTAGCATTTACTGCCATTTTAGGTAAGCTACTTTTTAAAGAACAATTGAATAAAATTAACTTTGCAGGTGTTGTTTTAGCACTCATCAGTTTATATTTCTGTTGTAATGGAAGATCAATATAAAACCATAGAAACACCGAGTACCGGCTACTTCAAAGACAAAGGCAGCAAATTCTACTCGTATGCCTACCCTTTAAAAGATGAAGAAGAAGTAAAAGATTTAGTTGCCGCATTAAAAAAAGAACACCACAGTGCGCGCCATCACTGTTATGCATGGCGATTGGGCACCGAGGAAATTCGTACCCGCGCCAACGACGATGGCGAACCTTCATCAACAGCAGGGAAACCCATTTTAGGACAACTACAAAGCTACGATGTAACCAATATTCTGGTGGTAGTGATTCGTTATTTTGGCGGCACATTGCTTGGCGTTAGTGGCCTTATCAATGCCTACCGGGCAGCTACTATTGAAGCGCTGAACAATGCTGATATTTTATCCAAACTTATTGAAATTCAGTATGAACTAAAATTTGAATATGCTATGCTGAATACTGTAATGAACAAGCTAAAACAGGAGAACTACGATATTGTAACAACCGATTTTCAGGAAAGCTGCCGGCTAATATTTAAAGCCCGGAAATCAGAGGATGACAGGGCTTTCCAATTGTTTAACGAGATCTACGGGATCGGAATAAAACGGCTGGCTTAGCATTTCGTTCTGTTAATAAAATGCTGATAAGTACGCCATACTATTTTTGACAAACGTTAACTAACACTGTATTTTTGAACCATGATGCTACGCGTGATATTCCACCTTAACTTTCTTGAGCGAGGCACTAAAAAACGCTTTGAGAAGGTTTCCTTTTCCCAAAGTAGCATCAGACGATTTTTAAAAGCAATCGTTTTTTTCTATAAAAAAGGTTCTACTTTTTCACCAATTAACGAAGACCAACATTTTCTTTTCCGAAATGTTGGTCTTCGTTTTTTCAGTCAACCACATTATCAAAATCAATATTTAAGGCAATGAAGAAGGATTTAATTTCGATCACAGATTTTTCGAAAGAAGAATATCTGAGAGTTATGGAACTGGCTGCGGATTTTGAAGCAAATCCGAACCAGGAACTGTTGAAAGGGAAAGTTGTTGCCTCCCTTTTTTTTGAACCATCAACACGCACGCGCTTAAGTTTCGAAACGGCCATTAATCGTTTGGGGGGACGAATTGTTGGTTTTGCCGATCCTGACAGCTCAAGTGCAACAAAAGGAGAAACACTGCACGATACCATACGGATGGTAAGCAACTATGCCGACCTAATTGTTATGCGTCACCCGCTGGAAGGTGCAGCACGCTATGCTGCGGAAGTTTCTAGTGTGCCGATTATCAACGCCGGCGACGGTGCCAACCAGCACCCAACTCAAACCCTGCTTGACATGTATTCAATATTAAAAACGCAGGGAACGCTTGATGATCTGAACCTGTTTATGGTTGGCGACCTGAAATTTGGAAGGACAGTACATTCGCTGCTACAAGCTATGTCTGTTTTCAAAAATCCTATTTTTAACTTCATTGCACCCGAAAGTTTACAAATGCCACGCGGATATAAACACCATCTGGAAGAACGGGGTATTCGCTATTTTGAGCACGAAGAGTTTACCGATATTATTTCGGAAGCCGATATTATTTACATGACACGCGTTCAGAAGGAACGTTTTTCTGACCCGATGGAGTACGAAAAAGTGAAAGATGTTTACATTTTAAATAAAGCGATGCTGGAAAATACCAAACCAAATGTTCGGGTGTTGCATCCGCTGCCACGCGTTAACGAAATTGCCACTGATGTTGACAGCAGCGAAAAAGCTTATTATTTCGATCAGGCACTGAACGGGATGTTTACCCGCGAAGCGATTATATCACATGTAATGAACCTAAAATAACACTGCCATGGAAAAAAACGACGCAAAAAAGAAGCTAAAATTGAAAGTTAGCGCCATAAAAGACGGAACAGTAATCGACCACATTCCGGCAAAAAGTTTATTTGAGGTAATTTCAATATTGGGACTTGATACAATCGAAAACCAAATTACTTTCGGAACTAACCTGGAAAGTGGGAAACTAGGGGCAAAAGCCATTATAAAAGTATCGGATAAGTTTTTTGAAAACGATGAGATCAACAAAATAGCATTAATTGCACCACACGCTAAGCTCAACATCATCAAAGATTACGAGGTAGCTGAAAAGAAAATTGTTGAGATTCCACAAAAAATTACAGGGATTGTAAAATGCTTTAATCCTAAATGTATTACCAACCACGAAAAGATAACTACCTGTTTTAAAGTCATTAACTCAAGTCCGGTTGCTTTAAAATGTAAATACTGTGAAAAGATTACAGCAGAAGACCAAATAAAAATGTTGTAAGAAATAATTGTTTTTCACTAAATCCGCCTTTTAAAGAACCAAGAAGGCGGATTTTTTATATATTTGCACGTCCAAAATCGAAGCGGAATAAATACCGGAAGATTTTGGAAAGTTCAAAACAAAATTGCCCAGTTGGCGGAATTGGTAGACGCGCTAGTTTCAGGGACTAGTGTCCTATTGGACGTGAAGGTTCGAGTCCTTTACTGGGCACCAGGAGAAATCCAAATAAAATCAAAAGCACTTATAATCAACACTTTAAGTGCTTTTTTGTTTTCCATAGGAATCAAAAAAGCACAAAAAAAGTCATTCTAAACGAGACTTTACCGAGACCACTACTTTTTTACAACAAACTAGTCTCGGCAATTATCATAAGTCTCTCTATTTCAACATTTAAATTGGCATGAATTGACTCGATTTGATCTTGAAAACGAGCCCCTAAAAGGGTATTTTTAAGCTACAATCGAGACCAATTTTTTCTTTAACCTTAAAAATGAAAAAAGATGGGATTGACTCTTAACTTTATTGTGAAAAAAGCGAGACAGAAAATTAATGGAGAAATTCCTGTTTACGTAAGATTCAGAATGAGATTCAGGATCATTACAATTGTGTCGTCCTAAAATATGTCTACACTATAAGTAAATATGTATAAAAACGAAATCGAGACAACATTGATTTTCTACCAGAAATTTCCTATTTCTAATCCAAACATGTAAAGTTCTTTAAATGTGAACTAAACGGTGACCCGTAAAACAGACCGCAGTAAATAATTGATATAAAGGCATAAATGAGATTAGGTTCGAATCCTGGCATCCCGAAAGATTGATAAACAAAGGGTTTGACGGAAGTTTAGCACTTTCTTATTTTACGTGGGTACAATATAGGTACAACAACGAACCCGGTCAAATGAAAAGAGAGATTGATAAATAACTTGCAAAATCAGGTATTAGGCATCCAGTTTTCATCTATTTGAGAGCTTTATTGCTCTGCAACAACTGATTCTTCATTGAAATTCTAAATTCTGTCATCCCTTTTTCAGAAGTCTTTAATGAAAAACCTGCTTTATGATTTATTAGTATCTCCCGAATTAAGGTTAAACCGATTCCCTGTCCGGTTCTTTTTGTGGTATAAAACGGCTCAAATAATTTCTTTTGAATCTCTGGAGGAATAGCTTCTCCGTTGTTAGCAATAGTTAGAACAACTGGATTTATTGTAGTTTTAATGGTAATAATTCCTTCATCAGCAATGGCTTCAATGGCATTTTTTATAATGTTTATTAGTACCAATTCTAATTGTTGTGGATCAAACATAACGACCAAATCGTTTGGGGCAAATTCAGTAACGATTTTTATATTCTTCTCTTCAAAATCCTTTCTAAAATAAAATAACACGCGTGTTATTATTTCATGGATTACGCAATCCTGAATTTCAGGTGGAGGGATTCTTACAATATCAGCAAATTTTTTTGTGAACGTATTTAAATTGAAGATACGCTCTTTTGCTATGGCCAACGCATCAATAAAATCGTCGTTTTCTTTTGAGGATAGTTGCTGCAAATGAATTATTGACGAATCGATAATTGAATTTACAGAGCCAACACTATTATTTACCTCATGCGAAATCATTCGTATTACTTTTTCATACGACTGTTTCTCAGCATTTAACAATTCTTTTGTCAGTTCTTCAATAATATAAAAATCGCGTTTAACGCCTCTTTCCTGAAAATTTGATTTATAGCATTTGTATTGATTTATCCCATTTATTTGAATCACCGCGGAATCATTCTCATTTATGCTGAGTAATTCTGAATCCCAAGGTGGAGGCAGTTGATGAATTTCCTTTATGTCTTTTTTTGAATCGACATCCATAAGATTTTGCGCATACTGATTTATCGATTCAATTTTATTGCCTGTTCCCAAAATAATTATTCCGGTTGGTGTGGCATCAATCATTTTCTGAAGAAAAAAATGTTTCTCAGCAACGTTGGTTCTTTCAAGCCTCAACTGGTCGATCATTTTGTTATAAACTTCTATCAACTTGTCAAGTTCTTTGTTCCCGACTGGCAAAAACTTTATACTGAAATCCTTATCGGCAATGGAATCAATTCCTGCATTTAACAATTTAAAGGGTCGAAACAAAGGTATAATCAGCACAAACGAGAGAATTAGTGAAATTATCAGAATAGCTTCGCAAATCACAAAAAGGATTCTATCCAGTGGATAAATCAGGGCTGTTATAACCCCAAATGCAAGGTGAATAATGATTATAAACAGTATGTATCTTGTCTTTAATTTCATTCAGGTTTTATAAAATCAGAAAGCCCGTGCTTTTCTACCCTCCTATACAAAGCAGCCCTGCTAAGTCCCAAAGAATTTGCTGTTCTTGACATATTCCCGCGGAATCGTTCCAGCGTTTTTATAATCATTTCTTTTTCAATTTGTTCCAGAGTCAGAGCCCCCACCGGAGGCAGGTTTCCTTTAGGTGCCTGAGTTGATGTTTGCTGCAGCGCTTTTTCAAAATCAGAAATTTCAAATTTGCTTTTCCCTGAAATCAACCAGGTTCTTTCAATCAAATTTTTTAGTTCACGTACATTTCCTGTGAAGGTTATATTTTTCAGCCATTTCGATGCTTCCGAAGAAACTTCAATGTCTTTTATGTTATAAATGCTTTTTAGATTTTGGATGAAATAATCGACCAAAAGCGGGATATCATTTTTTCGTTCTTTCAATGAAGGAATATTGATTGTGATCAGGTTAATACGATAATAAAGGTCCTCGCGAAAAGTGCCCTTTTCTACCATACTTTTTAAATCCCGGTTTGTGGCACATATCACCCTCACATTTACTTTTCTGGTTTTACTTTCGCCCAACACCTGGTAGGTTTTATCCTGCAAAACGCGAAGCAATTTTACCTGCGAATTTAAATCAAGGTCGCCAATTTCGTCCAGAAAAATTGTACCGTTATCTGCTAATTCAAACCGGCCTTTCCTATCGTTGTAAGCATCGGTAAAAGCGCCTTTAACATGCCCGAATATTTCGCTTTCAAAAAGGCTGGAAGAAATTCCCCCAAGATTAACTTTTATAAACGGAGCATCTTTTCGGTTGCTGTTATTGTGGATGGCTTCCGCAAACAGTTCTTTCCCGGTGCCGCTTTCGCCAAGTATTAACACTGGAGCTTCCGTTTTACTCACTCTTCCTACTGTACTTAAAACCGAGAGTATTTCGGGGCTACGACCAACAATGTTCGAGAAATCATATTTGCTGTCTAACTCTTTTCGTTTTATGTCAACTTGGGGTTCCTGCATTAGTTCAAACGCTGTTTTAACAGTATGCAGCAAATTTTCATTTTCCCAGGGTTTGCTGATAAAATCGAACGCCCCTTTTTTAATTCCTTCAATAGCCAACGGAATAGAAGCCCAGGCTGTAATTAGTATTACCGGTATTTTAGGGATAACTACTTTCAGTTCCGACAGGTATTTTAATCCTTCTTCTCCCGAACTGTTATTGCTGAAATTCATATCCAGAATAATAAGTTCAGGTGCGTGTTCATTTATTATCTCATGTGCTTCTTTTGGATTGTAAGCACAACGTGTTATATAGCCATTCTGTTTTAACAATAAGCTAATTGAAGTTTGTATCGCCTTATCATCATCGATAATTAATATCATAGCAGAAAAAATAATAAAACTTAAACTAATATCGTGTAGTTAAGGTTAAAATTAGTAACTCCTGATTAACAAACACCCTTCGACTCTGCTCAGGGTGACAGTCAGATTGAGCGGAGTCGAAATCTGTGCCAACTAAATAACGAAACGACATTAAATCTAAAACGCTAATTTACCTGTTTGCCATCAAATAAGTGAATTATCCGGTGTGTTTTATTTGCCAAACGTTCATCATGTGTAACCATTATTATGGTAGCTTTTTCTTGTTTATTCAGGTTTTCCAGAATTTCCATAATGTCGTTCCCCATTTTACTGTCTAAGTTTCCGGTAGGTTCGTCGGCCAGGATAATGTCGGGTTGCCCGATAATAGCCCGGGCAATTGCAACACGTTGTCTTTGTCCGCCGGAAAGTTGCCCCGGATAGTGTTTTGCCCGAGTGCTCAATCCTACTTTTTCAATGGCTTCCAAAGCCCTTTTTCTGCGTTCTTTCCCAGAAATTCCTTTCCGATAAAGTAATGGCAATTCGACATTATCAATTACTGACAAATCGTTTATCAGATGAAAACTCTGAAAAATAAATCCCAGCTTTTGGTTTCTGAATTGGGCCAGTTTTTTATCTTTCCAGCCATCAATAATATTTTTTTCAATTTCAATCATACCGCCTGTTGGTTTATCCAATAAACCAATCATATTCAGCAAAGTACTTTTTCCGCAACCTGATGGCCCCATAATTGACAGGAATTCGCCGGCAGCTATTTCAATGTTAATGTTACTTAATGCAACGGTTTCAATTTCGTTGGTTTGGTAAACCTTTTCAATATTTTTTAATGTTATCATAGTGGTAAAATTTTTCTTTTAATTTGATTATTATTCTTCGTGTAATGCCATTGCCGGTTGTATTTTAACCGCGTGAATGCTGGGAATAAAACTGGATATAAATACCAGCGCATAAATAACGACAACCGAACAAAGAATGGCTAACAAGTAAACTTTGTTCTCTATGTCAAAAGCGTGTAACAAGGGAAACTGGATGGCAATCAAAATACCGGGAACAAACCCGAGTGTGGTTAACACCAGCATCTCCCCGATAAATTGCTGGTAAATTTTCCCGGCTGATGCTCCAACCGACTGACGTAACCCAATCTCAGGAATACGGTTTTTAATGTTATACCAAAGGATACCAAGAAGTCCCAAAATAATATTCAGAATAAGAAAAACGCATACTCCACCAAAAACAAGAATAGGTACCCAGGTACGTTGAAAAGCAGCTTTTCTGTAACCAGACAGAGGCTCAAGTCTAATGCTCCAGTCTTTGGCAATATCTGAAGCTGTTTTCATTAATTGTTCTTCAAAATCAATACCCACATTGGATTTTACTTTTAACAGGAAAATATTTTCAAAACGAGTGGGTTTAAAACGGGAAAAGAAAATATTAGGTTCTTCCGAATATTCTCCTCGTACTTTGTAATGGTCTACAACTCCAACAACCTTAAACTCTCCTGAATGAACAATTTTACCTATTGCATCTTCATCTCCAAACAAAGCTTCTTTTAGTTTTTTATTAATAACAATCGGAATTTCTTTGTTGCCTTCATCTGTTTTATTGTACCAGCGGCCCCGTATTAATTTCAGATCAAACACTTTTGCAAAATTATCATCACTTCGTACCCGGTTGGTTGAAATTCTTAAATCATTATAATGCATGGTTGTTGAATAGGTACCTTGGACATAAGGAAAATTGCTTGTTGTGTTCGAGAAAGAAAGGACATCCGGCATAGTTGAGATATTTCTCTTTAATTGGTCTATTATAGATTGATTTTGCTCGTCGCTCAATCCTTTGCCCCAAATGTCCATTTTCATCACCCACACGTTTTGGTAATCAAACCCGGTTGGTTCAATATAGCTCCGAACGTTTGTAAATACCATCGCAAAAAGGGCGAATAATAACAAGAAAGAAATAAACATTTCCACAATCATTAACGCACTTCTTCGTTTGCGTTTCCAGATTAATTTAAACATTGACTTTATCATGATTCACCTCCTTTTAACGATTCAACAATTTGTAAACGCGACATACGGTAAGCCGGCAATACCCCGGAAACAAATCCGAACAGAAAACAGAAAAGCAAGCCGGTTAAAAAGATGCGGATATTTAGAGGAAATCCTTCCGACGGGATAATACCTGTGGGCTGAAAAAACTTCAGTATGATGAATGAAAAAATAAATGCTATGAACCCGCCGACAATAGTGATAACAATGTTCTCAGTTAAAAACTGACCAGTTAAGGTAATTTTAGTTGCACCAAATGATTTCCGAATCCCAATTTCAGATAAACGTTCGCTTATCCGGGTGGTATCCATACTGATTAAATTCAGAGACGGGATAAACAGCAAAATGAATATAATTGCTGAAAGCATAATATTAAAAGTATTCTTATTGACAGGAGTTTGCCGAATAAAATTTTCCAGAACAGATTCAGCATGACAGTCAACAAAATTTTTACCGTCGATAGGAAATTCAATTTTTTTCAGCGCTGCCTGAAATTCATTTTCAATCCGGGGCAGATCGCCTTTGTTTTTTGCAAGTAAAATGGCTGAGTACTGGCCATTAAGCCTCTTAATAGACAAATCATCTTTCACAGTAGTTATAGGTACCCAAACATTTCCATACGCATAATGGCTGGAAATAGAAACGTCTTTTACAACTCCAATAATAGTATAATTAATTTTATCAATTTCTACCAGCTTTCCAATGGCATCCTGACTCGTGTTAAAAATTTTTACTGCAAGAGACTCAGATATTACAACAATTTTTTGAGCGTCTTTTACCTCATTTTTATTATATGGCCTGCCAGCTACAAAATTGAAATCCAGTATATTCCAGAATTCATCATCGGTATGTTTTATCTTTAACTCTAATTTTTGCGAATTAATATAACTGTTTACCTGTGTTACAGATACCGAATTTATCGAAATTTTTACCGGTGTTTTTAATGTTCGGGCATAATTATCCAGTAAATAGTAACTTGCTCCACCACTAGAGTAATAATTTTGGTAACTGTTTTTTCCAGTCTGTTTTTCCCAACTGCTGGTATAACTTATAAATGTAATCCTATCCAACAACTTATCAGCCGGGTAATTCGATTTGGTGAAGTAATCGAAAAACGAAGCAGCAACAATAAGAATGATTAGCGTAAAACTGATGCCAAACAAACTGATAAACGTAAAAAGCTTGTTGCGCATCAGCACTTTCCAGGTAATTTTCAAATAGTTTATTATCATAGTATCGATATTAATTGATTGTCAAAAGTTGTTTGTTATTTTCAAAATCATGCAGGGTAAGTATGCGTATTATGTAGTAGGTTACCCAATAATCGCGCAAAGCTGTTATGTAATCCTGCCGCGCATAATCTTTTTGTTCCAATGCAATGTTATATTCGGTGAGGCTGATGTCGTTGGCAATGTATCTTAGCCGGGCAATTTCGTAGCGCTCTGCTGCTGTTTGGTCAGCTTCCCTTGTATATTCAATAAAATCCTGCAACATGCTAAAGTTATCAACCTGAGTTATTATTTCCTGCCTGAAATTTATTTTATCCTGTTCAACGGTATGTTCTGTCAGTTTTAGGTTTGCCAGGGCTGTTTCGCGCTTTGATTTGGCTCTTCCCCAATCGAGAATAGGAATGGACACCCCAATGTTAACAGTTTGCAATGCTTGCGGATTTTTGTAAAGAGAAGTAACATCGTTAGCCACGTTGGTTGTTCCATAACTTAATTGCAAGTCGGCATTCAGGCCACTTTCGCGTTTGGCTTTTACCACGTCTCTTTGGGCCTCCAGTACTTCGCGTTTAAAGGCAAGCGATCGCTGACTGTTTTCAAGCGCTTTTTCAACAGCTATTGAATCATCGATAAAAAAGTAGTCAATTTGATCTGGGATTCCAAGCGTAACCATTTCGTTAACAGGCAACCCGGTATATGAACTCAACTCCAGTTGCGAAGTTTCACGCGAGAGGATGGCTTTTGACTTCGACTTCTGCGCTGTGATTACTCCAAATTTTAACTGTAAAAGTTCGTTGCGCGAAATTTTTCCCATGTTATATTTTTTCTGCCCGGTTTTATAAATCGTATCTGCGGTTTGAAGATTGGAGTTGGCTATCCTGAGATTTATCTGCGCAATTAATAAATTGAAAAAACGATAAGCTGTATTATATGCAATTTGTTCGTTGTTTTCAATAAACTCCCTTTGCGATTCCTCGTATTTTAACGGTTCTATCCTATTCATCCACTTCAATTCATTGAAACTAAAAACAGGTTGTTCAATCCCGATATAGAACGGAGAAGTACTGTAACTGTGCATATTTGCGTCGAAATCATCAAAACGGCTAAGGTCCGAACTCAGGTACAGTTTTCCACCCGTAAGGCTGATATTCTGTTCCAGCGATACATCAACAGTAGCTTCACTCTGGTTTACCCTGCGGTAAACAATACTTCCGTCGTTTTGCAAAACAGGAATATTTTTATTCTGGTATGGAAAATTTGAGTTCAACACAAGTTGTGGTTTATAATTTGATTTATAGGTTCTCCATTGCCAGTATTTGTTCTCTTTTACCGTTTTAATTTTCAGCGCTTCGGGAGAGTTATTTTGTGCATATTCTATAATTTCACTGAGAGTGTATGACTGGCCCAAAACAGCATTTGCAGCAAAAAAGGTCAATAAAAGGAAAAAGTTAGCTACATATATTTTCAATAAAACTTCTTTCATAGGATGTCAGTCTTTTATGAATAGCTGCTCAGATTTTGTATAATCTTCCATATCAGAAGTAACTATTTTATCACCTTTCGAAAGCCCGTTTACAATTTCTACATAGTCGATGTTGCTTTCTCCAAATTCAACTTCTTTTTGAACCAATTTACCGTTTTCAACCACAAACACTTTCTGTCGGATTCCCCCCTGGTAAAATGCCCCGTTTTTAATTCGTAATACATTCTTCTTGAACGCGGTAACCAGAAAAACATCAACTTTCATATTTGGCCGAAGTTGAGGATGTTCTTTCTGTGCAAGCTTGATTTTAAACTGAATCAGGTTTTCTTCTATGGCCGGAGAAATGCTGACAACCTCACCGTCAATATCGGTTTGTCCGTTGATGCGTGCAATTACCGAGGCTCCGTTGCTCAGTTTTTCCGAATGCATATCCGAAATACTTCCATCTACTTCGTAGCTTTGAAGGTTGGCAACTTTTGCCAGTTCTTCTCCTTCGTTGACCGATTGCCCGATTTGACTGTTTATCGAAGTAATTACACCTTTTTTATCGGCTTTAATTGTTGCCCTGTCAATTTTACTTTCCAGCTCATTTATGTTGTTTTGCTGAATGTTAATTTCGTAGTTCAACCCAACTAAATCGGCCTGCATTGCTTTCTCGCTGTTTTCGATTGTTTGGTTAATTTGCTCCAATTCCAGTTTTGATATCTTCAAATTGAGTTCAGCTTTTTCAATTTTTTCCTTAGTTCCTCCTCCGATGGAATCCAGATATCTTTCTTCTTTTAAATCTGCCTCCATACTTTCCACACTTAGCTTTTTAATGTTAAATTGGGTATTTAAATCGATGATTGTTTTTTCAAGTTGAAGCTTCAATTTGGTTGCATTATTCTTTTTTAAAGCCAGCTCATCTTTCAATTTTTCCAAGGCAGTGTTTGAACTGTTAATGTCTAAAGTCAATATAGTATCTCCGGTATTAACTTCACTTCCTAAACTCTGGTAAATTTTTATAATTCTTGAAGAGATTGGGCTTGTTTTTATCTCCTCAAATTCGGGCAAAACTGTTCCAGATGCTGACACGGTAGCTAAAACATCACCTGTTTCAACGCTTGCTATTGAAAAATTGCCAGAACGTATTGTTGGCCTGATAAGTTGCCTGAAAGAAAAAACGATAATTACAAACACAAGGACACCGATGGCCATTCGTATTAAAAGCTTCTTCTTGCGTTTCCTTTTTACACTTTCTGATAATTCTCTGTCCACTTGATTAATAATTTTGACTCCTATTAATCCAAATGGCGTGCCGAGATCATATCTCACTCATTACGTGCATTTTACACAAAACGATTATTGACCAAAAGTGTTCGATAATGAACAGTGGTGTTCGGTTTTGAAGCACACCACTACTTGAATATGTTTTCTAAATATGAACAAAACGGTAGCCCGTAAAAATGGCCCCCAGTAAACCATTGATATAAGGATATTAATAGGGTAAGATTCGAATCCTAGTATTGCTAATATATTTCATAAAATCTGATTGAATTAAAATCAATATTGACGATAAAATCAAAATTTATTCCTTCTACAGCGCAAAAGAAGGGGTTGGCTTCAATTCAGATTTGGGTGAGCAAAACGATGAGTTTCTTGAAATCGAAATCCTCAACTTTTAACTCTTAAATTACCGTTCTCATATCTTCATAATATTTAGTACATTTAGGTGATATTTGAATTATTAAACAACTAATAATTATAGAGTTACCTGAAAGAAGCCATTGAACAAACAGCAAATAAAATCACTTATACTTAGCGCATTACAAAATAAATCGTATCCTTTCGGAGCATTGCCCAAAAGCTTCTGGTACAAGAAAATGCCTAAAACAGGCATTCTTGTTTTTTTAAGTGACTTTTAGAGGCAGACAAAAAATCCGTGCAAATTATTAGTTTACACGGATTTTTATCATTTGACAAGAAAATGTCTTTAAAAAAAGTAACCCAGCCGGGGTTTCTCCATCTCTATTCCAATTAATTACTGGCACCTTTCAGAGCATTTTCTTTGACAAGCCCCGACAAAGTATCAATGTATAATTAATACATTACAATACAGAATAAGCATATCCTATAAACTTTCTTCAATCTCATAAAACCATTATTGGGTTTAAGATATCCTTATATACCGAACCGAAGAAAATTACACAAACACCAATATTCTAGTATCGTTTTATGAGTTATGCATACATGATACAATTCCTCCATTGAATCTGGCAACTAAAGTTTAAACGCATATCTAATCTTTATTCCGAAGCCCTGAATTTTAGGCTTTGTCAAATAAGTTTCTCCTTGTGCCTGCGGTGCAGAATAAAACAGCGGATTGAATTTAAAATCCATTGGATTATCAACATCATATTCAATCAATGCTGAAGATGATCGGTTCTTTTTAGTTAATTGGTTCAGACCAAAATCCGCATAATAACCAAAATACAAATACTGCTTTTCATTTATCTGTCGTTTGAACCCAACTTCCAGCAACAGGGAGGTACTGCTTCTGATATCCATTTTTTGTTTGTGGCTTTGCACGCTCTCCCAACTACCAAACCCCATAAAACCAGGACTTTCGAGCAACGCATCCCATTGTGGAAAATATCCTGACGTTTTCAACCCCTCAGCAGTTGCTTGATATTTAGAGATTACGGGAATCCCAAACTGAAACCCAATCGAAGTGTAAATCTTTGTAGTTGCCCAGGGAGAAGGGGGTTCGTACTGAAACAACAGTGGGATATTTATCATACTAACTCTTTCCCACTCACGATACGTATCGGCGGAAGAATAGAAATTAAAATCGGCCCCTTCCGTGTCAGTCGTTTCATAATGATCACTAAAGTTAGATAAGATTGCTTCGGAATGGTACTGTTGATATTCCAGACCAGTAGATATACTCAAGTTTTCATTCAGAGAACGGGAATATTGAAGCCCCACCCCCGCACCTAAACGACCATTGCGTATCGCATCATCGGCATACTGATAATCCAAGCCATAAAATCCCACCTTTCCATAGAAAGATAATTCGTTCTTCTTTGCAGGCTCAACCTGGGCTGATGCTGTCCCGTAGGACAGCATCAACACTCCTGCTAAAAATAGTAACGTGTAAATGTTTATTTTGCTCTTTTTCATTTTATCTGATTTTATTTTTTTCAATTCCAATTACTTTACTGAACAATGATTTTAGCACTTAACTCAACACCTCCGGCTTTTGTGCTTACCACATAGGTTCCCGGAGTTAATGATGAAGGAAGGGTAATTCGGCTGTTATTACTACCCGACATTTCCTGCATTACCGCCACGCCGTATAGATTACTCACTGAAATCGTTAAATCAGACAGCATATCTGTTGTATAAGTGGTGGTTACATCGATTGTACTCCCTGATCGTACAGGGTTAGGTGCAACTTTCAGACTAAATATGTTTGAATAGGAAACAGTGAAATCACATGTCCTTAATACATCGCCATCTTCTGTCTCTATTTCTACTGAGTACTTGGCATTCAGATCCAACTGGTCAGAAACGTTGTCCCCTACTGAATAATATTGCCCGGTTCCTATCAGCACTCCATCCTTATACCAGTTAAATGCGGTAAAACGATAGCCTCCGTTAGTTGCCGGATTGTTATTTATTAGCAACACATTGTTGTATTTCTGAATAACAATATCATTGTAATTGAATCTTTTCTCAACTACAATCCGGTATGTCCGGGTGTTGATACCATCTTCTGAAACAACATTGATTTCCTCATTGTACAGCCCGGGACCTGGAATCTCAATATTGAATTCACGAACATGTGGAGAAGTCGCATAGGCGTCAGGAGTAAATGTCACAGCAACCTGATTGCTCTCATCCTCACAATCAATCAGGTAATAGATCTCGCTATCAGGATTTTCATAAGTGTTCTCTTCAATCGAAAGTATACTTATGTTCGCGATAGACCCTTCTGCTGTTTCACTATTATTAATTACACCATTACCATCTGCATCTCCCGCAATTTCAGGGGCAGTGATTTGTCCATCTCCATTGACATCACCAATTCGCTCGTCATCATTAATCTGACCATTTCCATCGGTGTCACCAGCTACTTCCGGATCAGTGATCTTTCCGTCTCCATTATTGTCCCCGGCAACCTCGTCATCATCAATCTGACCATTACCATCGGTATCTCCGGCAACTTCTGGATCAGTGATTTGTCCGTCGCCGTCTGTATCGCCAGCTATTTCACCATTTCCGATTTGTCCGTCACCATTGGTGTCACCAGCTACTTCTGTATCAGTGATCTTTCCGTCTCCATTTGTATCTCCAGCAATGTTCGATCCCTCGGTTTCTGATTCTCCTGCTGTTTCGCCGGAACCTATAGTCCCATCTCCATTTCTATCTCCGGTAACTTCATCGTCATTAATTATTCCATTACCATCCGTATCTCCTATAATTTCGGGTGAAGTGACCTGACCATCGCCGTTGGTGTCACCGGCTATTTCAGGAGCAGTGATTGTGCCGTCGCCATCTGTATCTCCGGCAACTTCTCCGTCTCCGATTTGACCATCGCCGTTGGTGTCACCGGCTATTTCAGGAGCAATGATTGTGCCGTCGCCATCTGTATCTCCGGCAACTTCTCCGTCTCCGATTTGACCATCGCCGTTGGTGTCACCGGATACTTCAGGAGCAGTAATTGTTCCGTCGCCATTTGTATCTCCAGCAACCTCGTCATCATTAATCTGACCATCGCCGTTGGTGTCTCCTGCTACTTCAGGTTCAGTTATTTGTCCGTCGCCGTCTGTATCGCCAGCTATTTCACCATTTCCGATTTGTCCGTCACTATTGGTGTCTCCAGCTACTTCTGGATCAGTGATCTTTCCGTCTCCATTTGTATCTCCAGCAACTTCAGGTTCAGTTATTTTTCCGTCACCATTATTGTCCCCGGCAACCTCGTCATCATCAATCTGACCATTGCCATCGGTATCACCGGCAACTTCAGGTTCACTTATTTTTCCGTCACCATTATTGTCTCCGGCAACCTCGTCATCATCAATCTGACCATTACCATCGGTATCTCCGGCAACTTCAGGTTCAGTTATTTTTCCGTCACCATTATTGTCTCCGGCAACCTCGTCATCATCAATCTGACCATTACCATCGGTATCTCCGGCAACTTCAGGTTCAGTTATTTTTCCGTCACCATTATTGTCTCCGGCAACCTCGTCATCATCAATCTGACCATTACCATCGGTATCTCCGGCAACTTCAGGTTCAGTTATTTTTCCATCACCATTATTGTCTCCGGCAACCTCGTCATCATCAATCTGACCATTACCATCGGTATCTCCTGCAACTTCATCATCGCCGATTTGACCGTCGCCATTTGTATCGCCGGCAACTTCACCGTCGTTTATTTGCCCATCTTCATTCGAATCGCCAGCGATCTCAGGAGGAGTGATTTTCCCGTCGTGGTTACTATCACCCGAGATGTATGGAATTATTGTGAGTGTTTGTAACACTTGCTCCGCTGCGTTGTAATTAACATTACCAGGCTGGTTCGCATAAATAGTGCAAGTCCCGCTATTAATAAATCTTACTATTTTGCCTGATACTGTTGCTATTGATTCATCGGAACTGGAATATTCAACAGTAAGCCCGGAACTGGCAACTGCAGATAATTCAAAAGATGAATTACTTAAAATCTGCTGAGAAATAGGATTGAAAGTGATTGTCTGGTCTACTTTATGGATATCCAAATATCCGTCTACATAGATTATCGCGTAGTTTTCAGAACTTAATCCTCCCGGAGTAATTGTATAGTCAGTTCCTGCATTTATGGCAGTGGTTGCAGTTCCAGTAAAACTTAATGCTCCTGAAAGATTTGTTTCATCTTCGCCATCAATAAAACCATTATATGAAACGGTGAATGAACTGTAGCCCGAGCCATCATATTCTTTTGTTTTATCGTCAGCCGTAACTGTAAGTTCTTTTTTATTGATACTAGCAGAGGTTACTGGTGCTCCGTTAAGAGAGAAAGAATATTTGAATGCATCTGATCCTGTTATTTTCCCTCCTGTAATATACACTTCCAATCCAGTCCCTGCATTTGATGTTTCAAAGGCAAGAATGATACTATCAAGCGAAACGATATCGCCGGAAGCAAGCCCGTTAAATTGTAAGTTATTCTCAAGCATTGTTGCTATAGCTGTTCCATCATATTCCTTGTTGTTGACAACAAAAGAACCAGATAGTGTTAACTCAGCTGCAGTAATATTTGCTGTAAGGTATGAAGGCTGTTTCAGGGTGTAATTATCTTTGTCGTCTCCCTCCAGTGTCATTAGAGTAACTACCTGTATATTCTCTCCTACAGAGTTTTGTATAAAGATTCCAACTATATGATTTGCAAGAATTACATCATCGCCGGAAACGTAGCCATCCAACACTGCACCCGAAACAACAGCGTTTACAGTGCCATCATAAACTTTGTTTTCTGCCACCGCATCTTTTACCGTTAACTCACGAGTGGTAATATCAGCGGTAATACCAATAGGTTGGATTAACTTGTAATTAGAGGCATCCACACCACTTATTGTCATTGCTGTGGTAACTTCTATTTCAGTGCCGACAATATCCTGCTTAAAGGTTCCCGACTCTGCATTCTCTAACAGAACTTCATCATCAGCAACAACACCGCTAAGTGTGGCATCAACAATTGTGGCATTAGTAGTACCATCATAAACTTTATTTTTGGCAGCTGCATTCGTCACTGCAAGTTCTTTTTTATTGATATTAGCAATGGTTACTGGTGCTCCGTTAAGAGAGAAAGAATATTTAGATGCATCTGATCCTGTTATTTTCCCTCCTGTAATATACACTTCCAATCCAGTCCCTGCATTTGATGTTTCAAAGGCAAGAATGATACTGTCAAGCGAAACGATATCGCCGGAAGCAAGCCCGTTGAATTGTAAGTTATTCTCAAGCATTGTTGCTATAGCTGTTCCATCATATTCCTTGTTGTTGACAACAAAAGAACCAGATAGTGTTAACTCAGCTGCAGTAATATTTGCTGTAAGGTATGAAGGCTGTTTCAGGGTGTAATTATCTTTGTCGTCTCCCTCCAGTGTCATTAAAGTAACTACCTGTATATTCTCCCCTACAGAGCTTTGTATAAAGGTTCCAACTGCATGATTTGCAAGAATTACATCATCGCCGGAAACGTAACCATCCAACACTGCACCAGAAACAACAGCATTTACAGTGCCATCATAAACTTTGTTTTCTGCCACCGCATCTTTTACCGTTAACTCACGAGTGGTAATATCAGCGGTAATACCAATGGGTTGGATTAAATTGTAATTAGAGGCATCGGCACCACTTATTGTCATTGCTGTGGTAACTTCTATTTCAGTGCCGACAATATCCTGCTTAAAGGTTCCCGACTCTGCATTCTCTAACAGAACTTCATCATCAGCAACAACACCGCTAAGTGTGGCATCAACAATTGTGGCATCAGTAGTACCATCATAAACTTTATTTTTGGCAGCTGCATTCGTCACTGTAAGTTCTTGTGGTTCAATATTGGCCTTTAAACCGGTTGGTTGTATCAAAACATAATTGTCTTTGTCAGCCCCCGCCAAAGTCATCGAAGTCATAACTCCAATATCATTGCCAACGGCATCCGTAACAAAAGCTCCTGTATTTTCATTTGCCAATGTTACATCATCACCAGTAATTGCTCCATTCAAAGTAGCCCCGATAATGGTGGCAGTTGTTGTTCCATCATAAACTTTATTCGAAGCTTTTGCTTCAATTACAATTAATTCTATCTGTGCAATTTTTCCGTCATTACCTGTTATGGGCACATCAGTTTTTAAGTGATAGTTATCTTTATCAGCACCCTGTAACGCAAATGTAACGGAATAAGCAATGTCAGTTCCTGCTTCACTTTGGCTAAATGAACCATTTCCTGAAAGTTCAACATCGTCTCCTGCAACCAGATCGGAAGTAAACATATCCAGATTATCCATGTTTGCATCCCCGTCAAAGGCCTTTCGTTCAGAACCGCTTACTATTTGAACTTCAACTTCTTTTGTAGTTACTGTTAATGCGCCTGTTACATGAATCGTATTGTTAAAATTGGTACTTGATCCGGAAACTTCTGTAGCTTCCAATTGGTAAGAACCTACAGCCAAACGGTTACTTAATGAATTGTATTCAGGATTTATTTCATTTATAGAGAAGTTAACTGTGTTTCCAACACCATCATCAATACTAAACTGATTGTTGTTCAGTGCTGTAATGTTTTCAGTAAGCTCCTTAATTGTGTTGCCATCACTGTCTAGATACCTGGCACTGGAAATGCCATATGTAGAAACTTCAGAATAAACTATGCTGGTGTCATTTATTTCAACAAGCAATTCATGTGCTGGAATAATGGAGTAATCACCCAACAAATACGTAAATACGTAATTATCTGCCAACAACCCGGAAGCCTCCAACACATCGGTATATTCTCCAGCTATATTTTCAGTAGCATTATTACGAATAATTGTTAATCCGGTTTGGTCAATAGCAGAATTGTTTTCTCCATTAACATATCCAGATATACTAACTCCTGCATAATTGTTCTCATCATCCTGAGTTACAAACTTAGCATCGTTGTTAACCTCAACAATAAGTGTTGCTTTTTCAATTTTTCCTGTGCCATCAGTCCAAACAAGAGAATAATTGTCTGCTTTTGGACCTGTCAATTTTAAGTTTCCCTGAACAATTACACGATCTCCTGCATCCGCTAAATCGAATAAAGGATTCCCGGTTAACTCAACCTGGGTTTCATCTTCAGATAGAATACCATTCAACTCTCCATAAGCAACCATTTCCGATGGAAGTAATTTATTTCCGTCGTAGGTTTTAGTAATTCCGGAAGCTCCTGCAACAGTTGCTGTTTTTTTCCATATTGATGCTGTAGCTGTTGGCGAATTTTCAAGAGATAAAGAATATTGATCTGCGTCGTCTCCTGTTAAGTCGGCACTTACAATGTTAACAGTAAGCCCATTTCCTGCAGATGCAGTTTCAAATGCAGCGACCACGTTGGTTAAAGTCACTTCATCTTCTCCCAGGATACCTGATAAGTCTAGATTATTGGTTGCAATTGTTGCATCCATTGCTCCTTCATATTCCTTATCAGAAACCGTAAATGTACCGGTAATAATAAGTTCTTTCTCTGTAATATCGGCTTTTAAACCAGAAGGTTGAACAAGCGAGTAATTAGCAGCATCTGCTCCATTTATCGTCATTAATGTTGTTACTTCAATATCATTGCCTACCGTTGACTGGGCAAAAATCCCTACAGACTCATTTTCAAGTTCTACATTATCATTTGATACAACTCCCTTAAGAACTGCACCGGAAGTAACAGCATCGGTAGTACCATCATAAACCTTGTTATGAGCAACTGCATTGTTTACAGTAAGATCCTTTTGGGTAATATCGGCTGTTGCTGATGCTGTTTTAGAAGCCAACTGATAATTATTGGCATCGGTACCACTTAATATAATTCCAGATACTGTTACTGCCTTTCCTTCTCCTACGTTCTTATCTTCAAATTCCGCAGAAGTAGCATTTATCGTCAACATGTCGCCGGTAACCCGGTCGTCACTTAATGTAATCGAAGCAATAGTGGTTCCATCGTAACCTTTATCTTTGGCAGTGGCTGTTACTGTAAGCGTTGCCTTTTCTATGGTTAAAGTCGCATCGTTATAAGTGAAATCGTAATTTTCATCAACACCTCCAGTGACTGTTATTTTATAGTTTCCTGCCACACTTACCGCTGTTGCTTCTGTTGAGGCTCCCGGAGCTTTTATAAGATCACTTTCATTATCACCATTTACAAACCCACTATAAGTGAATGTTAGCTTAGGATTGTCCTCTCCGTAAGTTTTTAATTTATCAGCTGCTGTTACCGTTAATACTTTCTTTCTTACTTTTAGTTCCTGTTGTACATTGCTTGCCACGCTGTAATTATCATCACCTGCCTGGCTTGCCGTAATGGTTGCTATACCAGCACCAACAATGGTTACCTTATTGCCTGACACCGTTGCAACATTAGTGTTGCTGCTAGTATAAGTTACCGTAAGTCCTGAACTGGCTGTGCCTGTCAAATTAAAATCAGCATCGCCATAGGTTTTATCATCCAATGCAGTGAAGGTGATCGTTTGGTTTACCGCGTTGACTGTCAGTTCCTGTTGTACATCGCTTGCCGCGTTGTAATTGTCATTACCTGCCTGGTTTGCCGTGATGGTGGTTGTTCCGGCTCCAACAATGGTTACCGTACTTCCTGACACTGTGGCAACGTCCGTGTTGCTGCTGGTATAAGTTACCGTAAGTCCTGAACTGGCTGTGCCTGTCAAATTAAAATCAGCATCGCCATAGGTTTTATCATCCAATGCAGTGAAGGTGATCGTTTGGTTTGCCGCGTTGACTGTCAGTTCCTGTTGTACATCGCTTACCGCGTTGTAATTGTCATTACCTGCCTGGCTTGCCGTGATGGTGGTTGTTCCGGCTCCAACAATGGTTACCGTATTGCCTGACACTGTTGCAACATCAGTATCACTACTGGTATAAGTTACCTTAAGTCCTGAACTGGCTGTGCCTGTCAAATTAAAATCAGCATCGCCATAGGTTTTATCATCCAATGCAGTGAAGGTGATCGTCTGATCTGCCTTGCCCACTGTCAGCACCTGTTCTACATCGCTTGCCGCGTTGTAATCATCGTTCCCTGCCTGGCTTGCCGTGATGGTGCTTGTTCCGGCTCCAACAATGGTTACCGTACTTCCTGACACTGTGGCAACGTCCGTGTTGCTGCTGGTATAAGTTACCGTAAGTCCTGAACTGGCTGTAGCTGTCAATTCAAAATCAGCATCGCCATAGGTTTTGTTATCCAATGTAGTGAAGGTGATCGTCTGATCAGCCTTGCCCACTGTCAGCACCTGTTCTACATCGCTTGCCGCGTTGTAATCATCGTTCCCTGCCTGACTTGCCGTGATGGTGCTTGTTCCGGCTCCAACAATGGTTACCGTACTTCCTGACACTGTGGCAACGTCCGTGTTGCTGCTGGTATAAGTTACCGTAAGTCCTGAACTGGCTGTAGCTGTCAATTCAAAATCAGCATCGCCATAGGTTTTGTCACCCAATGTAGTGAAGGTGATCGTCTGATCAGCCTTGCCCACTGTCAGCACCTGTTCTACATCGCTTGCCGCGTTGTAATCATCGTTCCCTGCCTGACTTGCCGTGATGGTGCTTGTTCCGGCTCCAACAATGGTTACCGTACTTCCTGACACTGTGGCAACGTCCGTGTTGCTGCTGGTATAAGTTACCGTAAGTCCTGAACTGGCTGTAGCTGTCAATTCAAAATCAGCATCGCCATAGGTTTTGTCACCCAATGTAGTGAAGGTGATCGTCTGATCAGCCTTGCCCACTGTCAGCACCTGTTCTACATCGCTTGCCGCGTTGTAATCATCGTTCCCTGCCTGGCTTGCCGTGATGGTGCTTGTTCCGGCTCCAACAATGGTTACCGTACTTCCTGACACTGTGGCAACGTCCGTGTTGCTGCTGGTATAAGTTACCGTAAGTCCTGAACTGGCTGTAGCTGTCAATTCAAAATCAGCATCGCCATAGGTTTTGTCATCCAATGTAGTGAAGGTGATCGTCTGATCAGCCTTGCCCACTGTCAGCACCTGTTCTACATCGCTTGCCGCGTTGTAATCATCGTTCCCTGCCTGGCTTGCCGTGATGGTGCTTGTTCCGGCTCCAACAATGGTTACCGTACTTCCTGACACTGTGGCAACGTCCGTGTTGCTGCTGGTATAAGTTACCGTAAGTCCTGAACTGGCTGTAGCTGTCAATTCAAAATCAGCATCGCCATAGGTTTTGTCACCCAATGTAGTGAAGGTGATCGTCTGATCAGCCTTGCCCACTGTCAGCACCTGTTCTACATCGCTTGCCGCGTTGTAATCATCGTTCCCTGCCTGGCTTGCCGTGATGGTGCTTGTTCCGGCTCCAACAATGGTTACCGTACTTCCTGACACTGTGGCAACGTCCGTGTTGCTGCTGGTATAAGTTACCGTAAGTCCTGAACTGGCTGTAGCTGTCAATTCAAAATCAGCATCGCCATAGGTTTTGTCATCCAATGTAGTGAAGGTGATCGTCTGATCAGCCTTGCCCACTGTCAGCACCTGTTCTACATCGCTTGCCGCGTTGTAATCATCGTTCCCTGCCTGACTTGCCGTGATGGTGCTTGTTCCGGCTCCAACAATGGTTACCGTACTTCCTGACACTGTGGCAACGTCCGTGTTGCTGCTGGTATAAGTTACCGTAAGTCCTGAACTGGCTGTAGCTGTCAATTCAAAATCAGCATCGCCATAGGTTTTGTCACCCAATGTAGTGAAGGTGATCGTCTGATCAGCCTTGCCCACTGTCAGCACCTGTTCTACATCGCTTGCCGCGTTGTAATCATCGTTCCCTGCCTGGCTTGCCGTAATGGTGCTTGTTCCGGCTCCAACAATGGTTACCGTACTTCCTGACACTGTGACAACGTCCGTGTTGCTGCTGGTATAAGTTACCGTAAGTCCTGAACTGGCTGTAGCTGTCAATTCAAAATCAGCATCGCCATAGGTTTTGTCACCCAATGTAGTGAAGGTGATCGTCTGATCAGCCTTGCCCACTGTCAGCACCTGTTCTACATCGCTTGCCGCGTTGTAATCATCGTTCCCTGCCTGGCTTGCCGTGATGGTGCTTGTTCCGGCTCCAACAATGGTTACCGTACTTCCTGACACTGTGGCAACGTCCGTGTTGCTGCTGGTATAAGTTACCGTAAGTCCTGAACTGGCTGTGCCTGTCAATTCAAAATCAGCATCGCCATAGGTTTTGTCATCCAATGTAGTGAAGGTGATCGTCTGATCAGCCTTGCCCACTGTCAGCACCTGTTCTACATCGCTTGCCGCGTTGTAATCATCGTTCCCTGCCTGACTTGCCGTGATGGTGCTTGTTCCGGCTCCAACAATGGTTACCGTACTTCCTGACACTGTGGCAACGTCCGTGTTGCTGCTGGTATAAGTTACCGTAAGTCCTGAACTGGCTGTAGCTGTCAATTCAAAATCAGCATCGCCATAGGTTTTGTCACCCAATGTAGTGAAGGTGATCGTCTGATCAGCCTTGCCCACTGTCAGCACCTGTTCTACATCGCTTGCCGCGTTGTAATCATCGTTCCCTGCCTGGCTTGCCGTAATGGTGCTTGTTCCGGCTCCAACAATGGTTACCGTACTTCCTGACACTGTGACAACGTCCGTGTTGCTGCTGGTATAAGTTACCGTAAGTCCTGAACTGGCTGTAGCTGTCAATTCAAAATCAGCATCGCCATAGGTTTTGTCACCCAATGTAGTGAAGGTGATCGTCTGATCAGCCTTGCCCACTGTCAGCACCTGTTCTACATCGCTTGCCGCGTTGTAATCATCGTTCCCTGCCTGACTTGCCGTGATGGTGCTTGTTCCGGCTCCAACAATGGTTACCGTACTTCCTGACACTGTGGCAACGTCCGTGTTGCTGCTGGTATAAGTTACCGTAAGTCCTGAACTGGCTGTAGCTGTCAATTCAAAATCAGCATCGCCATAGGTTTTGTCATCCAATGTAGTGAAGGTGATCGTCTGATCAGCCTTGCCCACTGTCAGCACCTGTTCTACATCGCTTGCCGCGTTGTAATCATCGTTCCCTGCCTGACTTGCCGTGATGGTGCTTGTTCCGGCTCCAACAATGGTTACCGTACTTCCTGACACTGTGGCAACGTCCGTGTTGCTGCTGGTATAAGTTACCGTAAGTCCTGAACTGGCTGTAGCTGTCAATTCAAAATCAGCATCGCCATAGGTTTTGTCATCCAATGTAGTGAAGGTGATCGTCTGATCAGCCTTGCCCACTGTCAGCACCTGTTCTACATCGCTTGCCGCGTTGTAATCATCGTTCCCTGCCTGGCTTGCCGTGATGGTGCTTGTTCCGGCTCCAACAATGGTTACCGTACTTCCTGACACTGTGGCAACGTCCGTGTTGCTGCTGGTATAAGTTACCGTAAGTCCTGAACTGGCTGTAGCTGTCAATTCAAAATCAGCATCGCCATAGGTTTTGTCATCCAATGTAGTGAAGGTGATCGTCTGATCAGCCTTGCCCACTGTCAGCACCTGTTCTACATCGCTTGCCGCGTTGTAATCATCGTTCCCTGCCTGGCTTGCCGTGATGGTGCTTGTTCCGGCTCCAACAATGGTTACCGTACTTCCTGACACTGTGGCAACGTCCGTGTTGCTGCTGGTATAAGTTACCGTAAGTCCTGAACTGGCTGTAGCTGTCAATTCAAAATCAGCATCGCCATAGGTTTTGTCATCCAATGTAGTGAAGGTGATCGTCTGATCAGCCTTGCCCACTGTCAGCACCTGTTCTACATCGCTTGCCGCGTTGTAATCATCGTTCCCTGCCTGACTTGCCGTGATGGTGCTTGTTCCGGCTCCAACAATGGTTACCGTACTTCCTGACACTGTGGCAACGTCCGTGTTGCTGCTGGTATAAGTTACCGTAAGTCCTGAACTGGCTGTAGCTGTCAATTCAAAATCAGCATCGCCATAGGTTTTGCCGGCCAGTGCGTCAAAAGTAATGGTTTGGTCATCATTAGTCAGTGTAACTGCAACAGTTTGATCATCCAGGGCATCAAAAGTGTCGTCACTGGATGCATCGTCTACCGAAACAGTGATTGTGGCATTATCATCACGGTCGATATCATCATCCACTCCTGTAACCGTAACTGTTTGTGGAGTATCCCAGTTTTCCGAAGTAAAGGTTAGTGACGGTGCACTTACCGTGGCTTCAGCCGTTTTATCGGATACAACATCAAGAACAACATCAGTTATTGGTTCTGTATTTAAAACCACCGTAAAGGTACCTGTTCCCGCATTTTCGGGTACTGTTAGATTTGTTTCACTTACCCTAAAACCAGCTGTATCATCATTGGTTAAAGTGACTGCTACTGTTTGATCATCCAAGGCATCAAAATAATCATCACTGGATGCATCGTCTACCGAAACAGTGATTGTGGCGTTATCGTTACGGTCAATATTATCATTCACACCAGTAACAGTGACTGTTTGTGGTGTATTCCAGTTGGCCGTTGTAAAGGTTAATGTTGATTCATCAACTGTAGCCTCATTCGTATCATCGCTTGTAACTTTAAAAACGACATCATTCAATGGCTGTGCATCTAAAACAACGGTAAATGTTCCGGTTCCGGCATTTTCGCCAATCGTTAATGCTGATTTACTAAGGGTAAAACCTGGTGTTGTTGTTGCAAAAGCTAAATATGCTTCATCATTTGGATTTATCGAAGCCCAGTAATAAGTGCCATCATCAGTTAAATTGACAACATTATCAGAACTATCGAATGTTAAGTCGTTTGATATTACCAAAACAGGTATTCCGGAAGGGAACGTTATCGCTGTTTTGGGTATCGCAAAATACACCTCTCCTAGCGTACCGGTCTCATCTACCTTCCAAACACGATCAGAACGGTTATTGGTTCCGCTATTAAAACTTGATGTAAATGAGTTCTCGGTTCCGTTGTTGTGTCCCATCAACATAAAATTGCCATTACCAAGTTCCGTTCTGCTTCCATCTGTATTTGAAGCAGTAAAATTCTGTATGGTGGCCAGTATTGGTCCGTTTGCATTATTTACTGACCGTGATACCTTTTGGTTCAAGCCAGATGCGTTGTCTTCCCCAATACCAAAAATATCGGTAGTATAGCCTGTATTATCGGTAGCGCTCCAGATGGTGCTGCCGTCAGAGGCCAGATAATCATCGGTTTTTGATATACCGTATTTAAGCGCCAGGTAAGATTCTACCTCTTTTACTTCAGTATCAGAAAGATCAGCAGCATAAATAATATATTCAGCGATATCTGTGGTAGATGCGGCGGATGAAAAGTCTTGTGGATTTGCTCCGAAGCCTAAATGGCCATCAGAACTACCAGCCAGTGAGCTGAAATCACTTGTCTGTGTCTCTAAAGTACCATCTAAATAAAGGGACAGCTCACTTGTCTGCACATCTTGCCGCGCAATTACATACTTATTTATAGTAGTTGTATTACCATATACTATCGTTGGTTCTTCACCATAATCGATACGTTGATAACCACCAGCCCGTTCAAAATAACCTGCTCTGCCCCTGGAGCCAGTTGCAGAACCGTACCCGGCTTCAACTTTTCCGGCCGTAGTTTTCTTTACTAAAAAGGCGGTATTATTATCCGTAGTTGAATTGAAATAAGTTGTATAGGGTGCAGTAGTGGAGGTTCGTATCGCATCATCACCATCAAAAGATACAACGGAGTTGAAGTTTACACTGTTGGGAACTACTGCAGGGTCTCCATAGACATCAGCCACCTTAGCTATATTTGTGCTTTGCACTATTTGTCCTTCCCAACTTGTAATGTTGCCGTTGGTTGTTTGGCTTCCTCCATTGGTAGTTCCGCTGTTGGCATTAAACCACACGCGCAAATTGTTAAATACACCGCCTGGAGCATCTAATCGTTTACCCAGTGTAAGGTAATCTCCGTCGGCCAGTGAAATATTGGTAATCTCACCGTTGGCATCGAGCGTACCCAACGCGGTTGCACCCGATGAAAAATCACCGTCACTGTCCTTATACAATGTCCATTCGTCATCAGAACCTTCAAACTTCAGGCTTATGTTTTGTGTAAAGTTATCGGTGGCATCAACCTTCCATTCCCTTGCCAACCTTACATTAAAGCCTGAGGCTTGATCTACCTCTGTGAATTGAGGTGCCAACGCGGCGCCGTTGTTTGCAATAGTCAAAAACTGCAGATTATTGGTATGTCCTGTCCGCTCCACATCATTATTAGCCGAAATAAAATCGGCATCTAAGGCCACAGTTAAAACGGTTCCGGCACTGACTGATTTAGATATTTTTTGATTTAATCCGCTGGCATCGTCGCGGCCAATACCAAAAACGTCCTGGTTATAGCCATCACTATCGTTTGTCCACATGCTTGCAGTGCCGTCAGAGGCTATGTAATTGCTGCTTAACGATATGCCATATTTAAGAGCCAGGTACGACCCAACTTTTTGTTGATCCGAAGCTGACAACTTTTTGTTAAAAAAAATCACCTCACCAACATTTCCTTTTAATTGGTTGCCGCCATCCTGAGCTTCCGAGCCATCAGCATCCATACCAATCATCATTGCCCCGGAACCGGGTAATTGTGGTTGGCCAGATACTGTTAGCGCCTTAGCTGCATCCATATAAATCTCAGCAGAAGAAGCATTGCTTGCAAATCCGATAAGGTGCGGGATATCATCATTCAATAAAGGATTGGTAATGGTTCCAAGTACTACATCGTTCACTTGAATGTTAAACTTATTATCGGGGGCCCCGTCAACGAAAAGAGCTAAATTATTATGCCCATCATTGTCATAATGCCAAATGGTGTGAGAGTATTTACCGGAATCCACCTGCTGTACGGAAAAAACCGTCATTTCCGAGAAATCAAAATTGGCTGAATTAATTGCAGATGCCAGTCCGGTGTTGGCTCCATCGAAAACAAGGGTTGAATTAAAGTTATTCGAATTCTCGGCTAATACAGGAGCTACAGTTCCGGAGGCCGGACTTTGTATTAGATTAACATTCAAAGCTAATTTATTTCGAGACTGGTCTATCCATTCGGCATCCGTCGGGCTGGTATAGGTAAAGCCTTCTTCGGCATTAAGCCACAGTGCGAGGTTATCTACAATACCTCCGGGGGCTTCCGGACGAACTACATCAATTTTCAGAGTAGTTGTAGTCGTCATATCCAAGGTCGGATCTCCGGGCATTCCTCCATATTCAACTACATAGCGATATGTTTTTTCAGTAATAATGTCATTCCACTTTCCAGCCAACGTTGTGTGTGTGCTGGGATATATCATCAGGTTATTCTCACTTGTACCACCATTGGGTTCTCCCGACGCCCAATTGAAATAAGTAAGTTCATCTCCGGATTCTGGTCCTGATAACCATTTCCAGGTTCCGTCTGATTCTTTATCAGAAGCGTCCAACCAAATAATTGCAGAAGTTTTATCAGTTATAAAACTGTTTTCTTCAGCTGAAGTAATCGTGCTTACATACCCTTGCAAACCGTAGTAAGTTTTTGCACTGGCTGCCGCTTTTGCCTTAGCCAAGTTTACTTCGTCATTAATATACTCGTAAAAATGCCCATCGTCTAATTTCGAATTTTGTGAGAAATAGTCGTCGTTGGCCAATGAAATCGTCAATGTTCGCTGTTCATTGTTAACAGAGCTGAATTCCGCATCGTTTGTGTAAGTAATGCTTCGTACGGCGGCCTGGTAATTAGCTGGTGAAGCATCTCCAGTCAATGCGAGAACCCCTTTGCTTTTATCAAAAGTTCCCGTTATCCCGTTCTGATTGGTAAATGAAAGAACGTCCTGATCAGTATGATTTCCGGACGTAAAGGCAATGACTAATCCTTTAATATCATCATTCTCCGCATCCCTAATCGTGAAATCCGGAAATAAAGCAACCGGGGTACTGGTTTCTGTAGAATATTGCGGAGAAGAAGTTTCGTTTCCACTCATTACTGGTGGATCGTTTGCAAACAAAGGGGTTAACCCTGTAAATAGCAGTAGTCCTAATAATAAAGTAAATTTGTAAATCATAATTCGTTTGTATTTATGTTTTCAGTTTATTCTTGTTCAAACGCTTTTATCAAATCTGTAGAATACAAATTGTGTTAGATGCGGCAGCACATATAAAATCTCCATTACATTGTTGCTCAAATAGCTAATTACATTAAAAAATAGATATCGAGTATTTTTTTTAGCCTATGCCAAATAGTATCTTTTTTATTCTCTTTTTGTATTTCATTCCCTTTGGGCAATTCTCTATGTATAAGAACATTATAGGCCAAACTACGTAACGCACAAGCTTGCTCATAAAGTTCGTGCTCCTTTTTTTCTTCTGCTCCTGTATTTTTTTCTTCTGAAGCCGGGGTAGATTTTTCCACATTTTGATTTTTTTATAATTAATTTTGAATTTAGGTAACAGCTAATAAAATGAACTTCAAAACGTTCACCGTATTTATTGCCTCATGAATACCTCCTATATTTGTAGAATCAGCAAAACAGTCCCCTCATAAAAACCTCACAAATGGGGAATAAGAAAAATATAACCGCCTATTATTCAAAGCATTATAAAGTCATATGAAATTAGTCTCACATTTTTAGATAATCAGAAAACATGAAAGACTGGAGGTAAAGAATACTGATGCAAATAGTATTAATTACTGATAAAAAGGTACATACACCTGATAGGGATAGTAAGAATTACTGATACGAAGGGTAAGCATCACTGACTCCTTGTAGGCAGAAAATAAAATAATACTTCTCCACTAATAAAAAATAAACAATTTAACCGTGGTGTACGGTTAAATTGCCCAAAAAATGAGATTCTTCGCTACATTTCATTGCAAATAACTGATTCTTTTTTTCATCTCAACAGCGATAGAAATCTTTTCAAACGAAGAGTTTTCTCCCTGCATACACATGTAAATGCTAGAATTACATAATAATCTGTTTATGTACCAAATACTTATAATGAAATTCAATTCTGTTTCGACTACAATAACCAAGTTTTTTAATATACATTCCGGTTCGCGATCGGTTTCGGTGCTCAACTCCGGATAGACTTCAGGGCCGATATAAACAGAAGTTAGCTAACGTTGCCAACTGATATGTAAAACAGAATTATATGTTTATCAGATACGTCGCCAGGTTGTCATCATCCTTAAGATCCAATTTTTTACGAATGCTACTTCTGGAATTTTCAATGGTACCTAAACTGCGGTTGCTAATAAGTGCAATTTCTTTTGACGTTAGATTTAAACGAAGCATTCCACAAATTCTTAGCTCTGTAGGGGTAAGTGCGGGACATTTGTCGAGTAATTCTCTGTAGAAAACACTATTTAATTCGCTGAACCTTGTTTCAAATTCTTTCCAGGCTTCTTCCGGCAGATTCAGCTGAATATCACTCATAATGCTTTTTCGTTCTTTTTCATTGGTTTTTCCTTCCTGAATGGGCAATTTCTTTATTCTTTTTAAGGTAGACATTAACTTCTCATTCATATTTGCCAATTGTAGTGCTTTAGCAGCCAATTCCTTTTCGCGCAACTCTGTAAGTATAGCAAGTTGCTGATTTTCAAAATACAACTCATTAAGTCTATGATTCTTATGCACACATACAATAAATGTAATCGAGATAATAAGTATTAGTAATAGAATTAATGCTGAAAACAAGTAGTCCATCAGGATAAACGCTTTTTGAGTCTGGTTTGTAAAACAATGTAGTTTTGAGGTTATCTGCCTGTTTTATAGTTTTCCCCGAATCGGGTTACAATTTGTCCTGGTATTTGAAAAATTATATTCCATAAGAAAATTACATTTAGAAACAGCCGAAGAAAAATGGTGTGGAAATAAATATCAATAAAATGTTTTTCTCCATTCTTCTTCATTACCGATTATGTATTATGATAATAATTTATACAACGATAAAAAGTATAACAATTTTTAACACAACACATATTAATATTTAACATATTAAACCTATATCATGAAACAAGCATTTCATTGGAGGCCCGTATATTACAATCTCTCCGTTTTACATCATTTCATACACAAAAATATCGTTTGACTACAACTTGCCACAACACATATCACAGAAACAATAACACATATTATCTTTTTTCAGCAGAGATTGAAGAAATATTACTTCTACAAAATTTATTTCATGCCATAATGTAACTTATACAAATTAGGCAAATGCTTTTACGACCATTCTGAGATCAATGATAAAACAATGGTTATTAAAAAAAACAACCTATTTCACCAATAACTGCACCCAGAAATCTTTAACAAAGAAAATTCCTCCGAAAACCAGATTTACAAGAATCCCCTGTGGACAGTTTCTACATTAATTATGTTGTTTCAATTTTCGGTATTGCTGAGGAGTGAAACCTGTTTGGGCTTTAAACAGCCGGCTAAAATAGTGTGGATATTTAAATCCTAGAGAATAGGCTATTTCGGCAACTGACTCTTCTGTGTTCAACAATAATTTAGATTGCGCTCTATCTATCAAAACATCATTAATATGTTCTTTCGCACTTTGTCCGGTTTCTTTTCGGAGCAGATCGCTCAGATAATTCTTCGACAAATTTACTTTTTCAGCCAGATCTGAAACTGAAGGAAAACCATATTTCTCAAGTTGATCACCTTTCATACGTTCTTCTAACACACTCTCAACTTTTTCAAGAATATCCCTATTTTGTTTTTCTCTAGTACGAAACTGCCGGGCATAAAACCTCATACAATAGTTTAATAATAATTCTAAGCCTGAAATAATTATATCCTGACTGTAATTATCACCAACAACCGTTAATTCTTCTTTTATTTTTCGGGTGCAATCATTCAATGTTTTTTTCTCATTATCCGACAAGTGAAGAGCCTCGTTAGTGTCATAATTAAAGAACGAATATTTACCAATATTTTCGCCTAAAGAAGTTCCATGTATTAAATCCGGATGAAAAAACAACATCCAACCCTGCTCCTGATCAAAATCAGTTGTTGATTTTGCCGCAATAACCTGACGTGGTGCTGTAAAAGCCAAGACTCCATCACCAAAATCATAATCGTTTTTTCCGTAATGGGAACCACATTCGGCATTTTTTAATCCGATGTAGTAAAAATCAGCACTAACTTTAACACCAACTAAATCTTCTGTAATTTTTAACTTCGATACATCAACCACACTAATTAACGAGTGCTGGGGAGGCTCAACATCCAACATGTTATGTAATGTCGTAATCGATTCTACTTTGATTATTTTTTCTGATGTTTTTATCATAATTTACATGTAATAGCTTAGCGTCGCGAAATTAAAAAAAGACAATTAATAAAATCTAATAGTTTCATTTTTTTGAATAATTACATGAATCAGGGTCTTAAACGCAAGCTCATGTTTCGCAAAGCGGGCAAACGCATTCCTCCCCTCAATAAACTACCCTTTATACACAAATATACGTTCTTTGATTTATTGTTGAGCTAACATTTTATTGTTGATAAAACATTGCCTAACTATCAGTAATACAGTGCTTTAATCTTGCAGGCTCTGACAATTATCACTATCTTAAAGTCGTGATAGTCAGAGAGTTTAAGAGGTTCTTCGATGGATTTCTCCCAGATATCCGAATCGAAAAACGAGCCAATAAAATTATGTCAGATATGCTTACCTTCGGTAAAGTTACTGTCAATAAATTTTGTACAACGAATACCGAAAAGATAGGAGCATATCGTATGTTTGGGAATAATAGTTTCAGCCATTTTGAATTAACAGAAGGTGTAGTTTCTAATTGTAAAGCCAACCAAGGTTCTACTCATCTTCTTTGTATCCAGGATACAACAGAGTTTAACTTTACCAGCCACCTACAACGGATTGGGAAAAAGGACAAGGATATTGGTCCGGTAACAAAAAATGATAATGCAGGTTTCTTTTGCCATCCGATGTTGGTGATAAACGAAAAGGATAAACTGCCTATCGGCTTGTCAAGCATTGATTTGTGGAACCGCAACTGGGACAAACAAGATAAATTTGAACGAAGTTATTGGAAACAAGATATCACAGAAAAGGAATCATACCGCTGGATTGAAAGCGCCCGAAAAACAAAATCTGTTTTAGACAAAGCACCAATGTTAACTGTTATCGGAGACAGGGAGTCTGATATTTTTAGTGAGTTTGTCCTTATCCCAGAAGAACGCACACACTTGCTCGTGCGTTCAAGAATAAACCGAAAATTGGCAGGAGAGGATGTGAAACTTTATGAAAAGTTATCGCAACAGGAACAAAAAGCTGTTTACGATTTAGAAATTAAAGGAAATAAAAAACGAAAAGCCCGGACAGCAAAAATGTCCTTAAAATATGTAAAGCTTAAAATAAAAAGGCCAGAAAAACTACATGATAAGAATCTTCCTGAATATGTTGAATTATGGGCTATTGAAGCCCGTGAACAGCCAAAGACAGTGCCCAGAGCAGAATCTCCAATAGTTTGGAGGTTATTGACTACGCACCCAATAACAGAGGTTGACCATGCAATGAAATGTTTGGAGTGGTACGGTAACAGGTGGTTTATTGAAGAACTCTTCAGAATAATGAAAAGTAAAGGCTTTGAGCTTGAAGCCTCACAGCTTGAAACCGGTGCTGCATTAAAGAAACAGGTTGTTATGGCACTTCAGGTTGCATTAACAATAATGGTGCTTAAATTATCGCTCAACAAGAAAGAAGCATTAAACGCTGAACTGATATTTAACCAACAGCAAATAGAGTTTATAGAGTTATTACTAAAAAATGAAATAGAAGGAAAAACGAAAAAACAACAAAACCCATATCCCTCCAGAAGTTTAGCATGGTGTGCATGGGCAATAGCCCGGCTTAGTGGCTGGAGCGGATATAAGTCTCATGGCCCACCAGGCTACATATCAATGAAAAATGGACTTGATACCTTTAATACTAAATATGAGGGATACCTTGTCGCAATGAAGTTCTTAAAAGATGTGTATAAAGGGTAGCTCAATAAAGAAAGGTTTGCCGAAGTTTTTAAGATTTTAAAGTTCTAACCGGTAGCCTATTTTGAACCAATTAGCACTGAAGTTTGGAAATATCTATCAATGTTTCGCAAAACGGAATTATTTCCGTTCCAGAATTAATGGTATCTCCTGAAAAAGAAACCGACCTCAACTTACTCAATTTCGTTGATCAATCTACCACACAAACAGCAATTTAACGCCATCCTAGTTCAGTTTTCTGAATTCGCTGGGAGTGCAACCTGTTTTAGATTAAAAAAATTACTGAAATAATTGAGGGATTCAAAAAGTGTTTGGAATGAGTTTGAAACACATTTTAATGCTGTTTTCGATGATTTTTATACTAATCTTGACAGAGCATATCCTGATTTATCAACTAATGAAAGAAAGTTATGCGCCTTTTTAAAATTAAACCTTTCAACAAAAGAAATTGCAGCGCTAACTTTTCAAAACCCCAAAAGTGTTGATATGGCACGATATCGGTTAAGGAAAAAAATGAATCTAGGAGCTGGAGAAAACATTCTTAATATCTTGAAATCAATTGGTAGATTGATGTACAATATTATTCATAAGATTTAGAACATAATCTCTGAATTTATTAGATAGGAAGTAATATTGAACAAAGTACATTCCATTCGCAAATATACAGGTTCTATAGAGACAGAAAGTCTCCCAGAAGCTTCAACTCTATCATTAAATGGTTCAAATCATGCTAATACATTTTATAAAAAATTGAATAAAAATCAAAATTTATTCCTTCTACAGCGCAAAAGAAGGGTTTAGCTTCAACACAAACTTGGCTAAGCAAAACGGAGAATCTCTTAAAATCAAACTTATTAACTTCTCACCACTTACAACAACGTTCTCATATCTGCATAAAATCTAGTACATTTAGTCGATATTTGAATTATTAAACAACTAGTAATTATAGAGTTACCTGAAAGGGACCATTAAATAAAAAGCAAACAAAGTCATTGATAATTAGCGCATTACAAAATAAATCGTGCACCTTTACTGAGTACAAAATTTCGAAAATCACATAAAAAGCTGATTTTAAACACTTGAACAGTGCTAAAATCGTCTTGTTCTGTGCACCACGTAAAAACTATTAAAAAACAAAAGCACTTAAAATGTTGATTTTAAGCGCTTCTTTATTTTCCAGAAAGTCAAAAAAGTACAAAAAAAGTCAAAGTAAACGAGACTTTATCGAGACCACTGCTTGTTTCTCAAAAAACAGTATCAACAAAGAACTGAGCTTAAAACCAAATAAAAACCCATGATTTTTCTTTTAAAACAACCTGTTTTTTGGGCTGTTCCAAAAGAAAAATTATTGACCGACAATACGACTTCGATAGTCAGGATCGTATGGTATTCCGGATTTTGCAATCGAAAATGCCTGCTTGATTAACTTATTACACACTGCAATCAGTGCTAGTTTTTTCGATTTCCCTTTATTTCCCAAACGTTGATAAAGTGACCGGCACTGCGCATTACACTGGCAGGCGGTAAAACTGCACATAAACAATTGATTTCGAATATATGGATTGCCCCGTTTACTGATACGTGAACGACCTTTTACGCTGGTGCCCGAAGAATGTTCTGTGAGTGATAAACCACAAAAGGACGACACCTGGCGATAATTGTCAAAATCACGAAAGCCATTGGTTAAAATGATAAGAAAAGCTGCTGTCTTTTTCCCAATTCCAGGAATACTGGTGAGGTTGACAAACAGATCTGCATCATACTGCTGTATCAGCGATTGCATTTCTGCTTCCAACAAATCAGATAGTAACTCGCTGTGGCTTCCATAACGCAAAAACTATTAGTCGGCAATTGTTTGGCAAACTGGCGATACCCCTTGCTGTCATTCGGATAAGAACAATGTCCGGCCACGTTGTCCCAAACATCAAATTTGTCTTTTGATACGTCAACTCCAACAAAATGATTAATTTTAGTCATAATATTTTAATTATGAAGGAACGAAACTACGGTAATACAGCAACCTAAAAACAGGCTTCGCGGCCCAGAGAACTGATCGTATTTCTGTAGTAAAAGAACGGGGATAATCTATGTTGACAGGCTCTAAAGGCCTATTTTGTATCTCAACCTTATTCAACTCTTTCGTTCTTTCTGTTTATTGTCAAAAAATAAAAAAATCTAAACTTAAGATGAGTATAGTGCATAAGAGTTTCAGAGATAAGCGAGCGTTATCACCCGCATTAATTTTAGAGGATAACTTGATAAGTCTGAAGTCCGCAATCCCTTACGACACCACACACTAACCGTTCTAGCCAATGCAGAAAAACAACTAACAGAAAGTTCATCATAAAAAACAAACTTAGCTATGAACATTCAGACAAAAATCGACAAAGAAAACACATCTTTCTCTCCAAATTTTCTCACTCAAAAGCATCATGTTTTTATTATGTCTGCAATCGTTATTACTATTATTATTGCAACGGGCGGATATTTTTACTACAACTACTCTGCCAGGCACATACGTACGGAAAAAGAAAACGACCTGCAAGGAATTACCTCATTAAAAAACAACCAGTTGGTTCAATGGCGTGAGCAACGGATGGCTGATGCAAAAATGATAACGGACTCCCGCTTTTTCGCAAATGGCATAGAAGAATGGCTAAATAATAGAAATATAAAACAGCTTAATACCGATATCCTGGAACAATTACAATCAGCAATCACAAATTATGGTTACGAAGATATTTTCCTTGTTTCAGTCCAGGGAGAACTATTTTTGTCATTAGAACCGAATCTAAAAGAAATTGATGATGTTACTAAAGCAAAAATCACACATAATACAAACAAAAATGATTTAACTTTCACTGACCTGTATTTTTGTCCGAGCCACAACACCATCCATTACGATATTATCGCTCCGATAAAAAATAGCAAAAGTACTGTTATTGCATACCTGGTATTCCGCATTAATCCGTATAAATTTTTATATCCTTTTATCCAAACCTGGCCGCTACCAAGTGAATCTGCAGAAATGCTTTTGGTTAGAAAAGATGGTGACAACGTTTTATTTCTGAACGAATTGAGGCATCAAAAAAACACGGCGTTACAGCTACGGATACCATTAACAAGAAAAGATTTGCCGGCAACACAAGCCATTTTGGGGAAGACCGGCATTTTTGACGGGAAAGATTACCGCGGCATTGGGGTGATTGCCTGCTTGGCTCATGTTCCTGATACGAATTGGTTTTTGGTTTCAAAAGTGGATAAAAGTGAAATTTTTGCAGAAATCAATTCCCGTGGCATTATTCTTTCTGTAACAATATTATTGCTCATAATTTCCTTAACCATAGGAATGGCATGGATTTATCATTTCCGTCAAAAAAATATTTATAAAAATTTATGGCAAACCCAGGAAGAATACCGTACTATACTTTACAGCATTGGTGATGCTGTTATTACAACCGATATTAACGGTTACATAACAAATATGAACAAAGTTGCTGAAACCTTAACCGGCTGGAAGGAAGCAAAAGCAATTGGAAAAAAATTAGTTAATGTATTCAATATTATTAACGAAAAGACTCGGGCTACCGCTGAAGATCCGGTTAACAAAGTACTAAAAAGCGGGCATATTGTAGGACTTGCCAACCATACCATCTTAATTTCAAAAAACGGCACCGAATATCAGATTGCCGACAGTGCCGCACCAATAAGAAATGAAAAAGGCGAAATAAAAGGTGTAGTTCTTGTTTTTTCGAATGTAACAGATAAATATGCAGCGCAAAAACAGTTAAAAGAAAGTGAAGAAAGATTTAACCTTGCTATGCAGGCTTCTAACGATGGATTATTTGACTGGAATCTTGAAACTAATGAAATATATTACTCTCCCGGTTGGAAGAGAATGCTTGGATATGAAGATCATGAGCTTCCAAATGATTTTTCAGTTTGGGAAAACACAACCGATAAAGAAGATGTAAGGAAATCATGGGAACTTCAACAAAAACTCATATCGAAAGAAATCGATCGTTTTGTAATGGAGTTTAAGATGAAACATAAAGATGGTCATTTTGTGGATATACTCTCGAGGGCAGAAGCTTTTTTTAACGAAAAAGGAAAAGCGATCAGAATGATTGGCACACACACTGATATTTCTGATAGAAAACAAGCTGAAGAAAAATATCGCAAGTTGGTAGAAAACATGAATAGCGGTGTTGCAATTTATCAACCAATTAATGATGGAAAAGATTTCAAATTGATTGATTTTAATAAAGCTGCAGAAAAAATTACAAATACGAAAAAAAGCAATGTGGTTGGAAGTACCTTATTGACTGAATTCCCCAATATGGACAAAAGCCCATTATTTAAAGCGCTCCAAGAAGTTAGTAAATCGGGGAAAAACAAATATCTTCCTCCATTTTATTACAAGGACGACCAAAGAGAAGGTTGGCGGGAAAATTTTATTTACAAATTGCCTACAAATGAAATTGTAGCAATTTTTAATGATGTAACGGAACGGAAAGATGCGGAGATAAAATTACAGAATCAAAACACTGAGTTAAACAAAGCCAAAGAAAAAGCCGAAGAAAGCGAAGCCAAATTAGTGGCAGCATTCGAAAGTATGTCAGAAGCTATATTTATCTCAGATTCCAAAGGAAATTTAATAAATGCCAACGAATCATATATTCATTTAACTGGCTTTGGAACCAAGGATGAATATATTCGAAACTTTGAAAATTATACTTTTCTATTCGATGTTTATCTGCCAACAGGAGAAATTGCCCCAATAGAGAAGTGGGCTGTTCCCCGTGCTCTGAATGGCGAAACTTGTGAAAATGAAATTTATAAAATTCATAAAAAAGATACTAATGATACCTGGATAGGTAGTTATAATTTTGCCCCTATAAGAAATAGGGATGAGGAAATAGTAGGTTGTGTTGTAACAATAAGAGATGTAACGGAAAACATTAGAAAAGAAAATGAATTAATTAAGGCCAAAGAAAAAGCCGAAGAAAGCGACAGGTTAAAATCAGCATTTTTAGCCAATATGAGCCACGAAATACGCACACCAATGAATGGCATTCTTGGCTTTGCCAACCTGCTGAAAGACCCTCGTCTCAATGATGAAGAAAAGAAAGAATACATAAAAATCATCGATAAAGCCGGCGCCAGAATGCTCAATATTATCAACGACATTGTTAGTATTTCACAAATAGAAGCCGGACAAACAAAACCTGACATCAGGGAATCGAATATAAACGAGCAGATTGAGTACATCTATACTTTTTTTAAACCTGAAGTTGAAGCTAAAGGAATACAGTTATTCTTTAAAAATTCACTGCCTTCAAATAAAGCTTTCATAAAAACCGACCGCGAAAAAGTTTTTGCTGTACTGACAAACCTTGTAAAAAATGCCATTAAATATACCAATCAGGGTGCTATTGAATTTGGATATGAAAAAAAGGATGATAATCTCGAATTTTTCATAAAAGACAGTGGAGTTGGGATTCCCCAAGACAGGCAGAAAGCAATATTTGAACGTTTTGTGCAGGCCGATATTGAAGACAAAATGGCGCGCCAGGGAGCGGGACTGGGATTATCTATTTCAAAAGCATACGTAGAAATGCTTGGTGGAAAGATATGGGTTGAAAGCGAAATTGGAAAAGGCTCAACATTTTATTTTTCATTACCCTACAATTCAAAACTGGAAGAAAAAAACGGCATTGGAAAAATTATTCAAGAAGACGACGAAAATAACAAGATTAAAAATCTGAAAATATTAATTGCCGAAGACGATGAAACATCGGAGATTTTGATTTCAACAATAGTAAAGGAGTATAGCCGGGAAATTATTAAGGCAAGAACCGGCATTGAAACCGTTGAAATGTGCCGCAAAAATCCTGACATTAACTTGATATTAATGGATATTCAAATGCCAGGATTGAATGGCTACGAAGCTACACGCCAAATTCGACAGTTCAATAAAGATGTAATAATTATTGCACAAACAGCTTTTGGATTTACAGGAGACAGAAAAAAAGCAATTGAAGCTGGATGCAATGATTACATTTCAAAACCGATTCAAAAAGAGATATTGACTTCTTTAATACAAAAGCACATAAAGTATTTATAAAATAATTATTGACAAGACTATCTCATAAACTCTGTAAATGAAAATTTGCTCTATCATTCGTTTTATGTTTACGTTTCAGCAAGGCAGCCAGCTATCGTTGCAAGTCTTCTTCCCTTAACCGTTTCAACACTTGTTTAACATCTTCAGTATCGGGATAAATTTTCAATATCTCTTCCCCAAAATGCTGCGCTTTCTGTCGTAAGTTGTTATTTAAATAGAATTGCAACAATTCCAAACGACTGTTTAAATCATTTACAGCCTCAACCTCTTTTTGCAGGTAAATTTCAGCCTTCTCTTTTTCCTTCATAAAATCGTACAACATGGCAATATTATGGTTTACCCGGAGATATTTGGAGTCAAGCTTACTCGATTTTAATAGTGTTGAAAGCGACTCATCATATTTCTCTATTTCGCTCAATAATAAACCTAGCAAGTACAAAGCATGAGCGTCATCCGGTTCCCGTTCCAGGTAATTTCTGAAACACTTTTCCGCTTTCTCATTCTGCCCGGTTTGATTGTACAGGTAGGCGAGGTTGAGGTTCACAAAATACAACTCACGGTCTTGTTCCATCGCCAGTTTAAAATACTTTTCGGCATTAGCGTATTCTTTCTGATAGTAATAGAAATTAGCCAGATTGATCTTTCCGGTTGGGAAATCGGCATTGTAGAACAGTACTTGTTTGTATTCCTCCAACGCATAACGATAAGAAGCTTTATATTTTTCGGGAATCTTCTCTCCCCCAATTTGCACCAGGTTTTGTATTGCTTCAATCCGAACAGCTTTGGTGTGTCGTCCTAAAATATGTCTACACTAAATAAGTAGATATGTATAAAAACGAAATCGAGACCACATTGATTTTCTACCAGAAATTTCCTATTTTTAATCCAAACATGTAAAGTTCTTTAAATGTGAACTAAACGGTGACCCGTAAAAAACAGACCGCAGTAAATCATTGATATAAAGGCACAAATAAGATTAGGTTCGAATCCTGGTATAACTATAATCCAAATCTTATTCAAATTTCATATCTTTGGTTCGGAAAATAATTTAGTTAAAATTTAAGAGAGACTTTACCGAGAACAAAATTTTCAATGGTCTATAACATTCTGATTTTAAGCGCATAAGAAAATGCAAAATCGTCCTTTACTGGGCACCAGGAGAAATCCAAACAAAATCAAAAGCACTTAAAATCAACATTTAAGTGCTTTTTTGTTTTCCATAGGAATCAAAAAAGCACAAAAAAAGTCATTCTAAACGAGACTTTACCGAGACCTCTACTTTTTTATAATAAACAAGTCTTGACAATTCTCATAAGGCTCTCTATTTCAACATTTAAATTGACATAAATTGACTCGATTTGATCTTAAAAACAAGCCCTAAAAAAGGGACTTTTAAAGTACTAATCGAGAACAAATTCCTTCTATTAACTTAAAAAGGAGAAATTATGAGATTAACGATTAACTTTTTGATGAAGAAAGCGAGAATGAAAAGTAATGGAGAAATTCCTATTTACGTTCGCGTTCCCCTGAATTCCAGACGTGTTGAGCTTTCAACCGGAATCTATTGTTTGCCGGAAACCAGGGATGAAACAGGTCAACAAATTAGAGGACGCAATGAAAAAGCACGAGTCCTGAATAACCGGCTGAATAAGATTGAAGATGATATTCAGGATCATTACAACCAACTAAAGTCATCCGGAGATGATTTCGATGTCACCACAATAAAAAACAGATTCCTAAACATCGATGACAGTGAAGGCATTCTTAAAGTGTTCGACTTGGACTTACAACAAAAAGTCGGACAATTTTTTTTAAAGAATCTGAGTTTTTCGGAATTCTTCCTGAAAATACTGATCTGGATTAAAATTTAGCTATTTTATGGTACTGATATAGATAGGTATACTAAGAAGCTTTGATTGTTGACACTATTTAATTTGCTGTTTAAGTACTGATTCATAGGCATCCACAATCTCGGCTAGACCTTCTGATGGCTCTTGTGGCGAAATTATTATTTCGAGCGACCCAGTGGTTCTTCTTCCCTTTTGGGAGAATATGCCTTCTGAACGACGAGGAAAACTTAATTGTAATTCATCGTTGATTATCTCCAGATCGAAATCTGCCGAAAGTGTTGCTTTTTCAATTTTCGACATCGATAATGGAACCATTGTAATTAGAGGCACCTGTATTTCGGATGTTTCGACACTGCCATCGGCATTAAGTGTCGGATATTCCAGGGTTACGGTTTTTGGCGTTAATGATTTACTTAATTCATTACTCGTTTTTTCATCATCACCAGTTTTGGCTGGAGCATCTTTAAAATATCTATCGAGCAAACCAACATTTTGATCCATCAAAGTACTGCTTGCTTCAATAATTGCACTATGAACGGCCTCTACAAACGATTTAAAACTGATCATCTTTTATTCTTGTTTATAGTTATTTCTTATAATTCGCTGCATCTTGTTTGAGTTCTTCAAACTTCTTCATTGCTTCTTCAACAAGTGGTTTGCTTTCTTGCGACAAACCAACAGATGCCTGACAATTGGGGCATGAAAACTGAATTCCGGCAATCAATTGTTTTGTATCAAATGGTATTTTTGTGTTGCAAACCGGACAAGGTATTTGTTGTTCATTCATAATATAAAGTGTTTTTTGTTGTCATAGATTATTAGTCAGTATTTTTAGTAATAGGCTGGATACTCTTGGTATACAAATCGAGTAAGGTTGTAACTCCAACTGGCAAAGGCAACGGACCAGCGCTTATATTAACTGATAGTCGACTTTTTGACTGACTTTTATACTGTTCAGAAGGATTCATTTTTGAATCTTCTTTTTTGTTAGTAATTCGACCGTTCAATTGAGCACGTTTATCAATTACTCCGCCGGCATTGATATATTCGTATGATGTCATCGAAACAATTTCCATGTCGAAATCGACATTCACTTTATCAACCGCCAATGAATTAAGAGGAACTAAACAGATGAGCGGCATCGAGAAAGTCATCTCAACTTTTTGAATGTAATCCGGATCGTCTGTTTTTTTTGAATTATCGACAAGCCCCTTAACCATTACCATATTAACCATCTCAGGCTCGTATGTATCTGTTTCCTTATTTTTCTTAAAACAGTAATCAAGCAAAAACCGAGTCTGACCGGTTACCATAACTACATTTGCTTTTGAAGCTGCTACCAGTGGTGCACTGATGATCGATTCAATGTTAAGATCTGAATCGAAATTGGGTTTTAAAGGTTTCTTTGAAACTTCAACCATGGCATTTTATAATTATAAAAGAGAGGCCTCTAAATTCAGAGGCCAGCTCTTTTATGTTTTAATTAAGAGTAATAGGTTGAATACATTGCGTGAATGCTTCAATAATAGTATTTACACCTTTAGGCACAGGAAGCTGTCCTGCATGAACGTTCACAGTGTATTTTGCCGAATTACTTTTTTGGTAGTGGGTGTTGTGCGTCGACGAATCTTTCGAATCGTAGCTTGCACTACCTTTAACGGTAACAGAGAATGGTCCCCAGCCAGCTTTTGCTTCAAAGCTCGATTCGCCTTTCATTTCTTTTTCAGAAGTTTGCGATTCTTCTTCAGAGAAACTTGACTTCACTTCCATTTCAAAATTAATATCCACTGTTTCAATAGCCAACGAATTAATCGGAATGATAGTAAGCATTGGCAAATTGAATTGGGTTGTAATGTTTGAAATAATTGGAGCGGTTGCAGGTGTAGAAGGAACTGGTGGTGTTGCAGTTGGATCACCCGGAGTTGCTTTGTTCCCGGGAGTTATGACCGGACGGGTTAAAGACATCACAATCATGATAGGAGCATACTCATCGTGTTCTGGTATTTCGGGAGTACCGATAACTTCCGGAACAGGAGGCGTTGCGGTTGGATTACCCGGAGTACCTGCCACAGCAGCCTGCTGAGCTACATGTGTCTTAATAAAGCAGGTATCCAGTAAAAACTTAGTTTGAGTAACAGCCATTGCTGCATTGGCATTTGCCGCTGCATTTAATGGGCCGCCAATCAAAGCTTCCATCGGAAGACCCGAAAACTGTTGGGCCATTGATAATAAACCTGATTCCATAATTTAAATTTTAATTGTTAAATGATTCATTAATAAAAGCTAGTACTGAGATTGCAATCCATTACTATTCAATATTATATTGTGGTATTTTCAGCGACTGGCCTAATACGATTATATTATCTCTAATTGAATTTGTTTTTACGATGCTATCAATAGAAACTCCATATTGTCGGGAAATTGAATAAAGGCTTTGATCTTTTTGAACAATATGCTCCACATATTTAACTACAGGTGCGAATACTGAATCTGCTTTAAATTCGTCCTGAATAAAAACAGTATCCTTTGTAATTTCTTTAGGTTGATGATGGTTGGTGGCAGCTACTACTGGTATATGATGACCTCTTAGACCGGAAATATTTAACAGAAACTCTGGCTTTATAAAATGGATGTAATAGATATTAACCGTCAGCAAAGTCAGATTGATGATTAAGAAGAAAGCATTGACTCCGTTCAAGCCTTTTTTTTTGACAACGGGTATTGGTTTATACTTTATTTTAATTCGTTCACTCATTTTATTTCATGCGGTTATGCTTAAAAGACTGCAACCTTTGTTTTGGCCTCTAAACTGTATTCAATATTAATTGTGCCTGGTTTAATTTTCAATCATGTTCTCAACTTGTAGCTGATTGGCCATTAAAAGTGAAATCGTTAACAAAGGGGCTGTCCAAAAACTTTTATTGACCAGCCCCCTCTTTTATTATCCTTGAATTTTAATAAATGGATCCCATGAGAAGTAACCAATTGCTTTACCTGTTGAATTATCAACTAAGGCAAACGACAAGGTATACTGAAGTGTTACCCCGTAACTCAACAGCTTGGCATCGGTCGCATAAATGGTATTGTCACACTTTGTTAATGCTCCTTTTGGGTCATCTTGAGGTGGGAAATAATTTGGCACCTTTAATTTATTGTACGAAAGTTTACTTATGTAGTCGCTGGCTGTTCCACTGCCTTGTGAAACATTAAAGTGACCATCGAACAAATAAACAGTATAATCAGAGTTGGCATCAAAACCCATAATAACCCATTGAATTTCATCGCCCGACTTACACGTTACCGTAAGTTCTGACTCGCCTTGGTTGTTCGTTGCAAAACTGTGTTGTGCAACCATAGAAAGGAACACATCGGAACCGCCCCATGCACCTAAACCGGTTGGTCGATCGATTGATCCTGGCAATAATTCTCCATCCTCTAGCATACCTGCTAAAGTTTCGGTATCAACTGCAATTAAAATATTAACTGTCTTCATAATATGTGGTGTTATTCCCTACTCGTAAGGCTTTTCGGGTAACCGCCCCCGCATGTTTGACCTGTGCGGACCAGGCCGTTTTTTTGGGTGGGTTCTGATTCCACGCAATGTATAATAACGAACTCAACACGGCACACGAGGCCTCAAATATGTGCACCTTGTATGGTTCCTTATTGGCATTAACATTCGAGATGCGTTGCAGCATGCCTCAACTAATTCAGAATAACAGGTTGACCATACCCAACTGTTCGGGGCTGGTTAAGCATTAACTTACCCTTACTGTACTGAGTGGTAACGGTAAGTTGATAGTTCCCGGGAATAAGACAATTGGGAACATATAGCAACAAGCGCAAAGGCTCGTTTAGAATTATATCGGAGGTGGCCAGTTTGGAAGCCTCGCTATCAGTATTGTTTATTTACTGAATACCGCAGGCTTCGTTATCTCCAACCATTTTCAAAAATGTCCATTTAAATTTCGATTGTTTTAGTAAACTTATCCAGAGTTGGCCCCCCCGAATAAGTTTCGCCATGACAAAAGTTTAATTATTTACTTTACAACCTTTAGTTTATAGATGTTCTTCTCAACGGGCTTGTCCGATCCGGGAGGAAACGACTCAACCATTATTTCACCTATACCTTCATTAATAGCTTCAAACTTCCAGCTTATTTTTCCAGGTACACCAACTGCGCCTTCAACAGACGGGTGCATGGTCAACTTTTCTTTTAATTCGTAGGTTCCCGAATTATCGACACTAAGCTCCCAGTGATAACCAGTTGAAGCATTGTAGCCTAAAACGATATAAGCAGGCTCGCCACCAACTTTTAAATTGTTAACGAAATGTTCGTTTAATAAGATTGCTGATTTTTCTTCCATAATATTTATTTTAATGGTGTTGCCTACTCTAACAGTTTTCGGCTTCCCTTTATTTAATGGTGTTTCTGACAGTTGAATTAATATTCAGTAATCATATCGTAAGTAGTTGGCCCATTACTATAATTCGTACGATTTAACCAACGCACCGAATAGCCAATGTCGCGCGCAGGAACATTGTTCTGAGGCTTTTTATGTAGCTCTTTATTTTTATCTTCCTGCTCAAACGAAGGCTTATAATCAAGGTGATTTACGTATCCATCGGCATATTTTGTAAATAACAAAGCCTGTAGCTCTTTCCAGTCTTTCAATACCTTTTTAATATTATCCTTACATTCACCTGTTATGCTTTCGATAACCTCAGCAATTTCTCCAGAAGCCTTATCCCAGTCCATAACTCTTGCTTGCGATTGTTCTTCCAGTTTTTGCTGAAGTGGCAGAATGTCCACTTTTGTCATTCGTTGCCAGTTTAACCTTGCGTATGCTCCTACCAAATTGAAAAGCCACCAAGCCTTATCTGCATCATACTTTTGTACATCGATTTGAGAATAGGTTTTGGGGATGAATGTTGCTTTTGAAGGAATTGGTACAAAGCAGGTAGTATAAGATACATCGGCACCAAACCAGCAAATACCTTTCGTTGCTTCGGGTGCTTTAGGTCGTACCTGATTTATATATGTATACCCTTGATAGAAAACTGAGATTGCTCGCTCCCAGGCACCAAAGTATTTCCGGTTTGACCCCGACATGTTATTTTGCAAGGGATCGTATTTACCAACAAAACGATGCGGATCGCCATAAGGGCCGGCTGCTGTTCCTTTGGTTAAGTCGAATTCAGTTCCTTCATAATGATCGCGATATAAACCAAATACCTGCTCAAGTGATAGTTTGTTCTTTGGTTCAATACTAAACGGGTAGGCCGTTGTATAACCATCTTCAACCCATGGGCTTAAACCTAAATCGGGGTTTACCCGATCTTGAACCCGCCAGACCCTGCGAAGAGAGTAATAAGGATGTGCATATTCACCAGGACTAATTGCCTTTAACCAGTCAATCTCCGTTACACCATCTTTAATTACTTCTATTTTTTCAAATGCTGGGAAAAGGAATTTCGAGTAATATATGTCAATATTCTTTTCTTTATCAACATAATGATGATCCTTGCTTTTAACCACTGTCCGAATTCGAAACTCATTTGCAGCAACAAACATTTCACCGTCGGGCACTTTTTGAGCTACCCACACCGAATGATTCTCATCATCGTCGATTGCACACATTTCAAATACATATGCTTCATTTTCATCGGCTATTAATAATGTTTCACCGGTCGAGAAATAACCGTACTCTTCAATCAATGCTCCCATTAATTTTACTGCATCGATTGCCTTTTTACAGCGCTCCAAAGCAATACGCGATAATTCAGAACTATAAAAGATACGTGGCTGAATCAAATGTTTTTCTGCAAATTCCTGAGGTATAGCATCAGGCTGATAGTTTGCTGCACAAGTACATTCTCCAATCATCAGGTTGTGCTCATTCATTATTCCGTAGTTGCCATCAAAATAAGCATAGGTATGCGATACCTGCGGAATATAGCCCAGCGGCTTGGTAGGTTTATACTTGTTGGTATAATATGGAGAATCTTTATCTTCTGTTGCAATTCGGGGATAAAGGCAATTATCGCCATACACCGGACGCAAGGTTCCTGATAAATAATCCTGCGCAGGAATTCGAACGATTCTTTGATCCGATAATTCATTGTCGTCGGAGTGGGTTACCATCATCGATCCATCGACAGTGGCACCTTTGGTAATTATCATTGTAGTGCACATGTTTGTATTTTTTGGTGTTGATATTCTAATTTGCGGTATCGGAGATAAGTCAACTATCCATTCCAAACTTCTCCGTTAATAAACACATAACCGGGATTACCAATGTTAGTATGGATGAAAACGTACTTTGAATCCACACGAGTTCCTTTAGCTAATTCGGAGCCAATGATCTCCATTATTTTTGCGATCTTCTTTTCTGAAAAAATTGTGTTCACATACAAATCCACAAAAACAGGTATTTCAATAGCTTTGGGGTCGAATTTTTCATAAGACTCCAGTTTATGAACTACACAGTCTTGAGTTTGCCAAATACACGTAGCCATATTTTCGGGCATTAGTTGTTTTCCTTCAAATTCACATGTGTAAAGAGCATTTTCTACACTTTTCATTATTTCAGCTTTATTCAGACTGTTTGGTAATGTCGATATTTTAATAAATGGCATAGTTTAGATTTGTTAGTTATTAGTTTCGTTAAGTTGTCCAATTCGTTGTCCCATCAGTACAGAAAGAGATTGGAACACTCCTTTCTGAAACAGTAAAATATTAAGCGAACCACCGTAGGCAAAATGCCCCAACTGGTCGCCTTTTGAAATTTTAACTGCTTCACTTCCCGGGGGAACTAATGTAGATTCCTCGGAGACCAGCGTATTAAAACTTAAAGCACTAATAGTGTTTAATCCAACAGGAATCATTGCAACATATCCAAACATGGTTGTTTTTATAATGTAATAGGCCCGATGAAAATCTTCAAAAATGCTGAAATCAGTAGTGCTTTCGCCAATGTTCCCCTTATTAAACCAATGTTCTCCGTCCATTACACCATTATAAATTCCGGGGACTTCATCCGATTCAACGATGTACCCGTTTACCGGAGAATGGTAACGATGATAACTTCCTGGCATTAGCACACATGATACAGCTGTTCCTCCTTCGAAATATTTAGCAAACTTAGAGCTGTTAAGCAACTCGTCAACATTGATCTGCCTTGTTTTTACATAGAGTTGGGTGGTAAGGGTCAAATTGGTTTGTATAAAATTGATCTCGGAATCGGCAGGGGCAGTTAGCACAGAATCGTCGTCCTTATCAGTTATTGGACGTGGTTTTTTGCTTAAATCCAACTGACGAATAAAAAATTCGTTAAACGATTTAAACCCTCCTTCAGGAACAATAAATTGGTCAATTTTTGTGCTTGGATCATCAAGCCATACCTTCAGGTATTCGGTCGATTCCGGTGAATCCATGAACTCTCCACGGGCTCTAATAAATTTAACGGTCCAGTTGAATATCTCAGGAGTATATTCTTCCCCTAACGTTTTACTTTTGAAATTATTCAGAAAAAAAAAGGCTTTAGAGTTATTCCTGTAGAAATAGGTAAACGGTTCAATGTAGCCCAATCCACTTTCCGATTCATTCTCAATGTGAACATTATCGGGTAACGGAAGAAAGGTAAACCATTTTTCAAAATATTCAATAAAATACTCTACATCCTGACCTCCCCAAGGGTTTGAAGTTCCATCTTCGAGTAAAGGTTGTACATTAGCAATGGCATCGTTGTAAACTGATTCAACAACCGGGTTGCTTACAATCAAACGAAGCTCCTGAATAAGCTCCTTCATTTGTGGTGTTAAAGGTATTTTCTTCATTGTTTAAGATTTTCGATAGAGATTCCTGCCTGCCTATTCAGCAAACAGGAAACTTTTTTAATAATTTTATTGTGTGCGTGTGTATTTCGCATTCTTGTTTATTGCATTATTAATACTTAATTACGAATGACAGAACATGTGATCACACGAACACCTGGCTATACAATTCCTGATTTTGCTTGTAAAATTCAGGATTAGTATCCCGTGCCTGATTAAGTATTTCCTTCGCTTCATCGGGCTGATTATTGTCCATGTAAATCAATGCCAAATCGTAGTAAGGATCCATAAAAGTCGAGTCGGTTTTTGAAATGGCTTGTTTAAGGTAGTTAATGCCTTTGGTTATGTCGCCTTTCTTGTAAAGCGTAATACCTAAACCTTTCATTGAATAAACATCTTCAGGATTCACTTCAAGTGCCTTGCGGTTTGAATGCTCAGCCTGCTGAATGTTTTGCATAAAGAAACTTACAAATCCATGGTGTTTCAGCGCTTCAAGATTCGATGGCTCAAGTTCAAGAATTCTGTCCAGAACAATGCCTGCAATTTGGTATTCCTGCTCTTCAATATAGCGGAATGCATCTGCCATAAGTTCTTCTACATTATCCCGTTGAGCAACAATGCTCCTTGTCCGTTTCATTCCCACGTTATACGAGCAATATTTGTTTTCTGCCCAAATGTCTTTCTCCATGGTTAAACGAGTGTTAGGACACCCCCCTAAACATTCATCACCATACTTACATTGGTTGCATTCACCTTTAAGTTTCGCTTTTGTAGCTGTACGATTCCATTGGAAATTTTCGGGATTTTCCCAGATCTCTCTCAACGAAGTTTCACGGATATTTCCTTCGATATACTCCCGGTCACGAATAGAAGTACATCCCATAATTTCACCATTGTGCAAAATTCCGAAACCACGTTTGCCAGCATTGCACCCTTTCCATAATGGCAGTGTTCCTGTGCTATGAGCAATCTGGCGTGTTTCAAGCTCCTTTATGTTATAATAACCAATACAATCAGCAGGATAAAGTGTAATTTCACCTCCTTTAGCGGTTTCGTAACAAAAATCAATAATGTCGTTAATTTGTTCGGGCTGAAGGATAAATCCTTTTTCTTTTGCAAAATTACCCATAGGCAATCCAATTTGAACCTGCCAGTAAGGCACTTTAATATCGACAAGCACCTGCCTCAATTCCCGCAATTCATTCATGTTGGCATTTGAAATGGTAGTTACCACCCCACAAATAATTCCGTTTTCAACAAAGCGTTGCAACGCCTTTATAGTACGGTCGTACGAACCCGGTTTACGAATGTAATCGTGGGTCTTTTTCAGCCCGTCGAGGCTTATGGCAATGGTGCCAACTTTCGATTCTTTCAATTTCGAAATAATATCGTCAGTTACCAGCCAGCCATTCGATATAATATTGGGTATAACACCTTTGTCAGATAGTCGTTTAGCAATCAGGTGCCAGTCTTTACGAATAAATGGTTCGCCACCCGAAAGGGTAATCCAGGTGAGACCAAGGTCGGCGATCTGATCGGCCAGGTCAAGGGCTTCTTCGGTAGTTAATTCATCGGGGAGTGGGTTTTCACATGATGAGCCACAGTGTTTACAGCGCATGTTGCATCCCATGGTAATTTCCCATACGGCTGTCATTGGTTGATATTCCATAGTTAGTATTTTAAAGAAACGGATGCTTTACAGCATTACAAACATCCGTTTCATGGTTAAATAAATTTTTAGTTTTGTACAGGAAATCCATACTTTAACGTACAGTCTTCGGGCTTATTAGCCACGCCAAAAGGCGTACCATACTTCACAATACAATTTTGAGCATCTTCTTTTACAGTAAGCGTTTTTCCTGATGTATCTGTCATCGGAAATCCATACTTGTAAATTGGCGGGTATCCATATTTCACAACGGGATATCCATACTTAAGATTGCATTCAGCTTCATCGGTAGCAACACCAAACGGATTACCATATTTCAGGATGCAATTGGTTTTACTTTCGATTACACTGTCCGTCAAATCTGGTGGTGGATAACCATACAGTTGAGTGGGTGGGAAACCGTATAGAAGGATGGCCTTTTCAGCATCTGCAAATCCGTATGGTGGAATGGGTTTGGCATGAACCATAGCCCCTGCTCCTTTAACAAATTTACTTCCTCCGATTTCTTTTTTTAGTAGATCGTTTTCATCCTCGGCGTGAACATAAATGGTATAAGTTACCGTATCAGCAATTTCACAATGCGGATTTGTTAACCGAAGAAGGTCAAATTCAATTGTTCCTTTTTCCAACGGATCAACAGCCACAAATGTAAATATTTGCTTTTCTTTACAACCGGGAGAAACATTTTTACTTAGGGGCATACGTTCGATAGCTGCAAGTTCAACCCCATCGGGAAGGCTTTTTAAGCACCATCCAAATCCGGTTGAGCCAACCTGAGATTCAAGGATGATATCGAAACTGGTCCCTACTGTACAAATGATTACATTTTCCATAATTGATTGTTCGTAAGAAATACCTACTCTCTTAAGGATTTTCGGTTTATTCCTTCCGGCATTAGCTTGTCGGGGAGCTTTGCATCTTGATAATGAGGTGTGCAAACGGCCTCAGGAACTACTGTTTACTTTAAACTTTACATTCCGGTTGGTTACGATTACTTTCTGTTGATTACCTCCTTTTTTAGTTGATTTTGGTATTTAAAATGATATGCAATTGAAAAATGATTTTAATAAAGAAGAAACCTGTGTGCATTAGCATCCCGGTCACCATCCGGTTACCTCGCCAATACACATACCGCAGTTGTAATGGATACCCGGAGCAGTGTTGATCGTAACATAGCTTTGGGCTTCGAAAAGAAGTATAATATCGGAACCTCCAAAAAGGAAGTAACCAAATTCATCGCCTTTGTTTAGGTAAGCACCTTCAACGGCTGTCATATTCACCGATGAGACTTGTGCCATTCCTATTGGAATAACCGCTACCAACCCTATTGGAGAGTCAATGATTAAAATTCCGCGTGTTTGTGAAAATTCGTAACCATCTCCGGCACCGTCAGGAGCATCAAAAGTGCGGTCTTCATTAATTACCACATTCAGATAAACTTTTTCCTGAACAGCACGGCTTTCCAAAACAGTTCCGCGAACAGGAGAATGGAAACGGTGATAATCGTTTGGCCCCAGAAAAGCATGATAGAACAAACCTCCTGCAAACCGTCCCTCATACTTACTCCCATCTAATAATTTCTCAATATGATAGGTATGTGTGCCTTTAATTTTGACTATAGAATCGTTGCCTATATGGAACTTCGATTTAAAGGTAGAGTCGGCTGGAGAAACAATAATATCATCACTGAACATTCCTGCAACAGGACGCAGGCCCGGATTCATTTCGCGGGCAAAAAACTGGTTAAACGTAAGCCATCCGCCTGGGGCATTAGGCTTATCCTTAGAGTCTTTATTTCGAGGAGTATAGGCTTGGGGCGGAATCAGATACTGAAACATCTTGAAGCTCGGATCATCGATGAACGATCGCAGGGTTTCTTCTGAAATTGATTCAGGAGTATTCAGGAAGTATCCCCAATCGTTGGCAAAATGCACCATCCAGTCGGTAAAATCGTTACCGGTACCTTTACGCATCGTATCCGGCATATCTTGCAACTCGCGGCCAGTTGGTTGATCGAGCAGCCAATAGAACTTTACCAATTGAAAAAAGACTTCGTTGTTAAACACCTCAGCCGGATGTCCTTTTTTATGGTTTCCTTTGTTGTATTCCTGTGGTGCCCAGTTGACCAACCATTTCAGATAATCATAATATTCATTGAGCGTTCTTGCCGGATGTTCACAATAGCGATTGTACTCTTCTCCTTTGAGATTTCGTAGTGCATTTTCGTTGGCATCAGAAAGCGACTTTTCCAATAGATCTTTCCACTTCTCGTCTTCATGTTTTCGGAGGATTTCTTTCAGATAATCAACAATTTCTTCTGGAGTGTGACAGTTCTCCAGTTTGTGATGATGATGTTTTTGATTCATTTTTTAAGGTTTTTATTGATTCAAATAGTTTATAGATTATAGAGATTTTTCATAAAAGCCTGTGCGAACAGACTTATCGGGCAGAGTTCTTTTGTTATGTGAAGTACATAAGTTGTAACAAAAAATATTTTACGTAGATTTATGTACAAATCAATAGCTATCCAGAGTTGAAACAAAAGCCCTGTTTGGGATATTATTTTGGTCTCGTGGATATTTTTTGATCACGGTAGTTTTAGAAAAGACCAAATGAGGCGGTATGCGAAATATCAAGAGGGTGAAATGCAAAAGGGAAAAGCGTTAATATTTTCACTCTTTTAGAGGATTTTGTATTTGGAACCGTCTTTAACGGCGGTAATTCGCTCAGTATCATTCACTCGAAATCTCTTTTCCCAGGTATTCGGCAGTAGTGTAAATGGCATTGATAAAGATGTTTTTGTTGTTGCCGATCACAAACTCGCTTAATCCCACGTGCGAGGTGTTATTGGCATTCCAATCGTAGGTATACCCCAATTGCGACCAGGGATACTTGTCGTATAATTCGCATGGATAATAACGGCTAATCCGGTTGGCATTTATCCATTCAATGTGAGATGAATCGGTATCTGCAGGAAAGCATAGTTCACAACGGCTATCGTCAACCTCCGGGTCGGGGCACGGTCGGAATAAGTCGCTGGGTCTCACCCACATTTCAACAAAGTAACTATAGACCGAATTGGGAGGCAGGCCAAGCAATTGTTTTAACCGTAGATCGACATCTTCGACCTTTTCGCTTTTCATGCGCCGTAGCAATTCCGGTGCCGTGGTTACCCATATCGGGTAATCGCCTGTGTTGTAACTAGACGAATCGAGATAGGGCTCGTAATAAGAGACATTCTGTTTCCATGTAACTACCAATAAATAAGCTTCATCCTGTATGTTTTTCCAGACAAGGTTGTTGTTGTCTGACGTAACTATCACCAGATCGGAACAAACTTTATTGGGAGTCGGCGCCATGGCATTCTCAATAGCCAGCTGGTACAATCCCTGCTGATCGGAGGTTTGCCAACGATCCGTTTTAACCGACCAACAAGCTGCCAGATTCAGCAGCAGAAGGAGAAAAACAATAAGTTTACGATTTTTCATTTTTGATAGGATTAGTTTTCAAAAAGAACTTAACTCTGCAATAAGGTATCTCTAAGTAGATTGTCCTACGCAAGAAAAAACAAGAATATAATAGCCAATAAGCATGCATGCAATGGCAATGATTTCTATAGCCCATGTAATATAATGCTTTTTCCAGAATAGAACTGCTGCAATGGCTATTAGAACTGCTGCTGATATTGTGATATAGGCCATAGAGTAATCGACCCAAAAACCGATCAGTATGATTGCAAATCCCAACAAGGCGCCAAACATGTGAAATTTCAGAACCGTTTTATTTTTAATATTACTCATAAAACCAACGCCGGCTAAAAGCCAGGCTCCAAGATTCGAGAGTATGAAACTTTCGGGTTTGAGAGTGAGATTAATGAAAGAAATGGTACCACAGCTATATAATAAGAATGCGACAAAGAGCCAAACGGGCACATTGTAAAAAGTCATTGATATTGATTTTGGGAGCTGTCCGGTTTGTTTAAGACACCTTTGCGTACTGATGAGAAGGTAAACAACAAAGAAAACTGTTGCTGATAATAGTACTGGAAGTAATAATTTCATTGGTTTATATTTAAAGTTTTTGTCGTTTCATGAAGATTATTGTTTCTTAAAGAAATATGGTGCAGATAGCTATCCATGTTCCTGAAACATTATTGCCACACGATCAGATTTGTGCAGCAGCAATGCTATTTTCTCCTTGTTACAGGCGAGATACGGTTAACCTCTAGCTGCAAACAACGAAGAGTGAGATCAGTCCGAATTCGTTGAGATTCTTTCTCCTTTGTCGTCAGAGTGACACCTGCTCAGTTGTTGTCATCATTTTATTGTACCCAATTATTTTGGGTAAGGCCGCAAAATGACAGGCCGCAATGTTAGATGTCAATTCTGATTGGATTTCACTGGCTTCAGTGGTTCATTTAAAATTTAGTTCTTTTAGCTGCTGGACATAGTAATTATAAAATGCATCTACGTTAATGGTGGTTGCAATTTGGATCGACGATTCCAATGTTGATGTTTCTGGGATAAATTCAACAGTCATGGTGCCTTGTTTCTCCGGATCGGGAGATGTATCAACTTTGACAAACGCTCTTTTAAAAGAATAGAGATCTGGATCACCCATAAATGCGGTGGCTGCTGTGTCCCAGAAACTGAATCCATACTGGAAGGCTACCAATGCGTACATTTGCGCCGCCAGGTCTAAAGCTGGAAATTGGTTGCTATTTGGCAAAAAATGCTTTCGGATAATTTCGCCAGATAAGATAACGTTGTTGGTTACGTTAAGCGGAAACATTTTAAGTTGAATGCCGGAGCTTAAAACAGCTTGGGTTGCTTCCGGATCCCAGTAGACGTTCCATTCTGCATTCGGATTAGCACCCGGAGCGATTCCGGTGTCAATATTCCCGGCCGGGGTTTCTTCAGTAATATAAACACCACCCATCCAAACAATCTCGGATATTTTAGCTGTAAAGCCCTGATCTTTCTTTATAGCATTGGCAATATCAGTTACAGGAGAGAGGCAAAGCAAAGTTACCGGTTCATTGTTATTCTCGCGGTAAACCTTATCGACCATAGCCTCCAGCGGAAAATTCATTTGAGGTTCCGGAACCACAACATTCTCCTGATATTGATTGACAATTGGGAAAAGATCGACCATTAAAGAATATTGGCGATACGTCCATGGAAACGGGTTCCAGCCCCGAACTCCAGATACAGCAACCGGAACATCTTTGATACTGATCAGGTCGAGAAGTTTACTACACACTTTTGCCGTTACGTAGCCCTGGCAATCGGCATTAAGAACCATGATTCCTTTTATGGCCACATTGGGCATGGAGGCCGCAAATAAAATCGACATCAATTCGTCAGTGGCACCATCGTGAATAATAATTGTGTTTCTGATTTGTTTCATCTTTCTACATTTTTAGATTATGGTAATTTCTACGGTTATCCTGATTATTCCTAGTCACTGATAACATGCCACTATATTCATAGTGCTTTTATTTTCATTATCCCGTTTAATTACACCTCCAGCTCCTCAGTCCCATTTTGGATGAGTAAGCCACAGTTCATGTTATAAGCACCGGGCAGGATGATCGTCTCCCAGAAGTCCCCTAAAGGGGACTTCTGGTTCCGCTATTGAGATATGCATATCACAAGTATCTCTCATATTAATTCACAAACAATGAATCCTTCACAAAGCACTCGCTCATATTGGCCAGATGCCAATTATGGGCTGTCATTATTGAGTCGAATATGGATTGGTTCCAATTCGATGTTATTGCCGGATTGTTCCAGTTATCGGTAACCTTTTTTGTTGTTTTATAAGCGGTATATTCAGCTTCCCAATCGCCGGAGTCGTGGTTGATTAATACACACAAACTTTTGTGCGGGTTGGTTGAAGTGATTGAGAACATGTCAAAGTCATCAACAGTGTTACCAAACGCAATGAGTGGTATTTGTCCGATACGGTTATATATATTTATGGCTTTACCCGACGATACGTTGGCTAAAAATGGAGTTGTTGTATTATAAAATACGGGGCCTGCTCCATCCACATGCGTTATGGTTTCATATACCTGCAATGAACCAATAATCTGTGACGGTGGTAAATTTTTTAAAACGGAAATGTTTTTTACGACACCACGAATAAAAGCTTGTGACGAGCCGGAAACAATATACACTTTAAATTCATGATCGATTAAATACTGAATTACCTCCAACATTGGTTGGTAAAACAACTGGCAAAGCGTTCTACTTTGCGGATTATTTTCAGGAATGCAGTTGTTGTCAATGGTCTTTGAATAACTGGTTGACATGGATAAAATAGAATCTGTCGTAATCGATGTTGGTACATAACCACCAATTTTAGCGATCACTTCATCCTGTAACTGGTGTTCGTTTACATCACAGTTAATGGTAGAATCGAGTCCCCACAAACTAGTTACATACAATTGCATTGAAATGGGACGTTCACAAGCAATGGTACCATCCATATCGAATACAGCAATTCTATCTTTAGGCTCTACATAATCAACACCCGGAGTAGTTGCCTTCTGAACAAAATCAATAAAGGTATCGATACAAAACGAAGCCTCGTCACAATTGTTTTGCCACGAATCGAGAGTTTCTACTGTTTTAACAATTTTATCTGTCTGCTGAGTTTGGCAACTCGCAGTTAGAAAAATAGCCAAGATGAATAGAGTATTAGGTAAAGTTCTCATTTTAATTGGTTTTTAAATTATTTAAAAGGAAATTTTTCATTCGTTTATATAGATTGAAAGAATATAGGCCAAAGCAACTCCGGCATTTTGTGCACAGGTAACATTTTGCGCATAAACGGTAGGATTAACATCACGAGAGAACTTCGTATATCGATCGGTTATACCACTGATAAAAATAAATGGCGGGTTTTCTTGATTCAGATAATCTTTGGCAGCCAAGTAAATTAAACAGTGCGTAGTTTCCAACGACATTCCATTTCGATTGCCCGGATAATGAGCGAAAAAATCTTCGCCTGTTTCCTTATCCTTTTCTGTGTATTTTGTGTAATCGGTTACGTTAACATCACCAAGTGCAATAAAATTTTGGTTCACATAAAAATGCTGATTCACGGGAGAAGGATTATTGGGCGGACACAATAAAAGTGTTTCGTAAGCACTTAGGTCTTTGTTCTGCAATTTTTCAATAAAGTTATTTGAACACGATGGTAGTATCTCACTCCAACATTCACATTTAAAATGACTGTCTGATGAGCTATCGTAACCGTCGTGAAGAAACACATTGCTTCCAATCACTACCGAACCATTAATGTTGTCGGTAGTTAGCGGTGGATCTAAGCTAAGACTTGGCCCGGCAGAAGCAGTTCCTACTGCAATTACTTGCTCTATTTCGCAATTCATTTGCTTGTACTTGTAGGCAAAAATAATTGGGAGTAGTTTCATTTTTTCTTCCGAACTCGATTGTTTATCTGCATCGCTATTGCTCAACAAGTCGGAAATGCACCAAACTTCTATAATTCTTTTATCTGTTTCGTATACTATTCGTGGCACTGAATCGGCTGCTTCTGCAGGTTTTACCGGACCATACGATGGATAGGTGATTAAATTTTGAGTATTGGCCACATCTAAATCGATACTGCATTGACCATTATCGTTGATGTATTATTAGTTAATACCCAACAAACGGGGTCGCATTCCCAGTATTTGTTAACGACAGCTATTATTCTGGTTCTTTGTGTCATGATGTTTCGTTTTATTTAACTTTTCCAATGCGAGCTTTTAACGGTATATTGGATGTATTCAGACCAGGTGTTTGACCATGAAAATCGAATTCGATATCAACTCCCGGGCGGAAAATGAGGCAATGGGTTGAGCCGCCAAAATGGAACGTACCTATGCCTTCGCCTTTTGAAATTTGTTGGCCTTCCGTCACCATAATTTCGCAACTCGAGACTTCGGCCATACCAATAGCAACAAAGCACATTAGACCGATTTTAGGGTTATCGGATTCAATAAAGATTAAAGCACGAGCTGCCACTTCTGCAATGTACCCCTGCGAATCGTTAGGTCCCGATGGATCGTAACCGGCAACAGGTGCTTCGGAGTAATAGGTTCCGTCAACCTTTTGAATGGCCATAACTTTCCCATCAACAGGGCTGTTCCAACGATGATAGGTTTTTGCACATAAAAAAGCCTGGTAAACCGTACTGTTGTCTCCAAATTCGTCGGCCAGCGGATGATGATCCATAATATCAATTAATGAATAGGGCTGTCCTTTCATCCAAAACTTGTCTTTCATTTTTGCATCGCTTACACAATTATATGGGGCCGATTCGCATGCGTTTACGATAACATCAATATGCTTATCTTCTTTGCTAACTTCTCGAATACCATCGTTAAATTTGCGTGTGAAGAAGTCGTCCCAACTGTGGTACCCAAAATATTCTTTATCGGGCTTACACTCGTAATTGTAAATGAAATTTGCTTTAGCATCGTAAGGATTATCGCCTTCACCACGGAACGGGTCCATTTTTGCAATAGCCTCGAATGCTTCGGGCGATAACCAACCTAAAGGAGTTGCATAATCGGGTTGAGGCTGATCAATTGGCCCATCGACCAAAACATATTGCGATTTCTTTTTTTCGAGAAATTTTTTCCACTTATTCAAAATCACTTTTAGTTTTTGATTGACCACGGGATGCGTAAATGCCATATAGCCTCCTTGTGTTCCCATGGCCCAATCGAGTATTGCATTTATGGGAAAACCGATTAAACCAACGTTGTCTTCAATTAAACTAAAACAAGGTGCTTCGTGTAAAATATGATTTAATAGCAACAACATGGTTTCGAAGTTTTTAACCGGCTCGTTGTAACCTTGCGGAATTTCGTCGTACATGCTTGTAAAACTCATGTATAAAACAGGATCGGAATAAATAGCATCTCGTAAATCTTCTACCGATTTATGCATTTTCAAATTCCGGCCTTTAGCCTCAATTATTTTTTTCTCGATCCAATTGTTAAGAAAAATGGTATCGGACGGCAACCATTTGCCTACTCGGTATTTCATGTCTTTCATATTGTTAATTTTTATTATGCCCATATTTATTAAAGGGGACTTTGGTTTAGAATTGTTCTCTTATCACAGATGAGATACAGTTAAGTTATTGTTGCAAGCGAAGGAACGATCGTTGAAACGTTAGATAGTTGATAAATTTAGTTTATTGAGACTCGTTATTGAACGATCCAGGATATGAGTAGTTGCGTGTTTGGGGTCAAATTTTGCAAGTACACACCAAAACTGAAAATTCGCAATTATTTTCAGAAGTAGAAGAAAACAAGCAATTACTTATAGCGATTGTTAGGCACAATTTTTTAGTAATCCCACATTGCTCTTGGACTTTTTTTCTGCTCGTGCATATCTCCCCCACTAATTCGATCCCAAAATCGACCTCCAACTATTTGTTCAGCATCATAAGTAACGACTAAATAATCTTCAAGATTTCCGTCCAATTCTTTATTTTCCATTTCAAAAGTCCATAGCTTTAGTTTACCTCTTTTGTCTTCAGCTAGTACACTTTTAATAAATGCGTGGGGTACTGGAATGTCTATTCCGTAATCATCACTTCCATCTCCGATTGTTTCTACGAATCTGTCAAAATAAAATACAGGACAGGTTAAGACATAAGTTTCCAATATATCATCCTGTCTATTTAATGTTCGAGTTGCTTCTTCCAAATCTTTCCATATTCGCCTATTAAAATTAGGTTTTTGAGGCGACATATTTGACATCAGAAATGTTTCACTGTTTTGAATTTCTAAAATATCATTATTTGCACTTGCAACTAAATGTCCACGGTCATATCCACTGCCACGATAGGGGTTTAAACCTGCTCTAAATCTTTGTGGAATTCTTGTGTCAGCACGAAAATTATTCATTCTTTCTGCTTCACTTAGAAGGTAGTCATTTCTATTTATTATTTCCAACGCCCATTTTGCTTGCCTAAAATACCAAGAATAGCCAATCGTAAAATACCTGTTAACCAATATCTCATCGCATACTGGTGCTCCGTACCTTAGTTCTCTTTGAATTTGAAATGGATTATTCATATCTCTATCTTTTTAAATTATTAGTCTGCCACTAGATTCATCGTGGCTTTTGTTTTCATTATATTTTTAACACCTAGTGGCTCTCTAATAACTAATTGGATTGTTAAAGAGCCATTATTCAAATGTTCATCACATCCAGAGGGACACGATATTGTCGAAGCCCCTAATAGTAATGTGGGTATAAATCTTGGTTATTTTAGAACTGCTGTGCCCAAATAAAGCTTGAATATAGCGCAGTTCCTCGCTCCGGAAGGTGTGTGGCAAACGATCGTATTCTGACTATACCATAGTATCTTCATTTGCTCTAAACATTTCACGAATACTTCAGTTCCTTTTATTTCCTCTGAATCTTTCATTAAAAAAGATTAGCTTTTTAGATTTATCTCGTTCAATCACACCTCCGGCTCCTCAGTCACATTTTTGGGTGAGTTAACCACAGTTTATTGTATTCATTTTGAAGAGCACCTGCACAGGGCAGGAAGTTCGTTACTGCGTCATTGCGAGGAGAATGTAATCTGGCGGTCATCGAGCATGTCGAGATGCAGATTACTTCGTCGTACCTCTTGACAATGACATTTTTTGACAGGCTTTTACAGACTGGTAGCTCTTGCTCCCATTCTGTTGGCTTCAGCCACCATCCCGACTTTATTGCGGTCTTCATAGCCTTCAAAAACATCGAGAATGGCAAAGCGATTTTTCATTTTGCAACCACAATGGTTAAGCATTGCTACTTAAACATTTATGCTTGTATCTGCATAAGGAAGCAGAGTCGTCTCAGAAATTAAAACCATAGTTGGCCATTGTTCCTTGATCAATTCATCAACTTTCACCGGTCATAAGATCGTTTTCTTAATCACCAACTGAAACAATGTAGCAAGGGGCACCTTCATTTGCATAAAACAGAAGCATGCTGTAGTACAAAAGATACTTGCCCTTTTCCTGTTTTCAGTTCGTAACCTTCCTTGTTAAAAACAAAGTCGGGAGATTCTGCAGCTTCATTAATCGAAAATTCTGCATCGGGAGCACCACCAAAATAGGTGTGAAGTTCTGCCATTGAAGTAATTCTCCAAGGCTTTTTCAGTAATGATTTGTTCCCGTTGACTGCTTTCTCGGTATTACCGATAAAAGCCAGTACAGCGGTAACAACTTCAACTACTGAATTCAGTAAGGCGCTTTTTTCTACAATATAAACGCCGGGAGTTTTTATTGCTTACATAGATTAAATTTATTGGTTAAAAGCATTGATCTATAATTATTTTTGTTATCGTGGTAAAAATTACCATTACAGCTTGGATCAGGAAAAGGAAGCCGATCAATGATCAAACTCTTTCCATTGAAATAGTTCTTCCATAATTGGAAATGAAACAGATACTTTTCAGACAGCACAGTAATTTTCTCTTCGAGTTTGAATTTATTGGAAAGGTATTGTTCAAACTTGTCGGCTAATATGTGTAGTGTTTTGTAAATCATTGTAATACTGCTACCTGCAAGTTGTTCTTGCATTTGAAATATTCATTTACGAAATATTCAAATGGAATAAGCTCAAAAATCTTATTATCAGAAAAATCATCCTTTTTAATCTTACCCGGGGCCACGTTCATTTCCCCAATACTGATTTTCTCTACTTTAGTAATCAAAGTTGAATATTTATGGTACTTGCAATCTCCTGATTTCTCAAGTATTCGTTCCAATGAGAGAATTTTTGTATGTAGAATATCTTCATCGTTAAGTAAAGCCAAAGTATAGAGTTCTATAATCTTTATATTGATATATCGTTCGTGTAATTTGGATTCTTCCACGGGCAAGGATTTAATACATTCTAATACTTTATGGTATTCTTTTCGCATAAAAAGCAAGCATATGTCGAAGTATCTCCATTGTATAAAATTGTTGCCAGACCGAGGGGTCCAATTTCTATAATTGGCATTTACATTCTTCAGAATACACCTACACATTTCATATTCACCAAGTCTAAAATTATTTATAAAATTTAAGGCGAAATACTTGTTTTTCAACGCCGCTGATTTTAGACTCATAGCTTTAATCCTTGTCAATATTGATTTATTGCTTGCATATTTTTGAAGAAGAAAATTAATTTTTACCATTTGTAACCAGGCATCAATTATTATATCTATCGGGATAGATGCATAGTTTGTTGTAAAATCGGACAATAATGATTTTGCCTTATCCTCTGCTTCTTTTATTGCATTCTTTTCAATTAATCGGTCAATTTCCGTTAATCTTCGAAAACAAACTATGTAAAATTGGGAACCATCAATGTTCTTTGGTACCTCAATATCTTCTTCGTTAATAAGTAGCTTTCTCTCACGCTTAATTTTCAGATGATTTAAGTACTTGTATTCGGAAACTTTTCTGGATAACTTTTCTAATTCATTTTCTAAATTATTGTTCTCCTGGCACTCTAAATAATTACACCATAATTGCTGATAAATTAATTCTAATAGAGGGAAATCGTATTTTTCAATAATTTTCCTTACTCTACGAAATTTCAAATAGGCTTCTGATAATAAGTCATTTTGCATGTAATAATGTGCAAGCAGAAGAAATGAAATGGCATCCAACTTATTTTTCTCATAAAGATCGTTCGTTAGCCCTTTGTTGAAACGCAATAAAATCACATCTTCGATATCTGTTATAAGACGTTCTTCCAATTTCTTTATGTTGGAGGCATTACCGTAGAAATTAGTTGAAGGATGTGTTTTGCACTTCGAATTATTATGAATTGCAAAATCAAGTAATAACTGCTTTTTATTAGATCGAGATATATTCTCGACGTAACTTTCTACTAGCTGAATATCATTCCTTTTTAGTATATTAATAATATCCTTAAGTCTTTTCATATTCAATCCTCCAAAACGATTAAACAGATTTTATTAAGCCTCCAAACTATTCATTGTAAGTTTCCTGTATTTAAAGTGTAGTGTAAATGATATGTTTATCTCGTCATGAGCACAGATTAACATTGGTTATTTTAAAAAAGTGTTTAAACAGAACCTAACATTATGGAAAATAGCAAAAAAAAATAAATAAACAATCATCTGAATCAAAAGTAAGTGACGCACAATCCTACAATTATGATAAACTAAAAACACCTTTACCCCTGATTCACTGCAACTTAAAAGCGAAGAATAATAAAGTTCTATAAATTTAGCAGTGAAAGCCAAATGTCAGATAAAAGTTTACCAGCTACTAAATTACCAAAATGTTTAACAATTTTTGGTATATTCAAAATATAATATGCGATTCCTAAATTCGCATTTTATTACCTTTTAACAATAATTATAAAGAACTAAAGATTAAAACAGATAATATCGTTTATCAAAGAGGTATTGCTACATTTGATCGGACAGAAAGTTCAGAAATGATTGTTATAAAATTGTATTTTAGGAAGAAACTATGCTTAAAAAACAAGTGAAAACCCATAATCTGTCTTTTAAAACAACCTGTTTTTTGGGAGGCTGTTCCAAAAGAAAAATTATTGACCGGCAATACTACTTCGATAGTCCGGATCGTATGGTATTCCGGATTTTGCAATCGAAAATGCCTGCTTGATTAACTTATTACACACTGCAATCAGCGCTAGTTTTTTCGATTTCCCTTTGTTTACCAAACGTTGATAAAGTGACCGGCACTGCGCATTACACTGGCAGGCAGTAAAACTGCACATAAACAATTGATTCCGAATATATGGATTGCCCCGCTTGCTGATACGTGAACGACCTTTTACGCTGGTGCCCGAAGAATGTTCTGTGGGTGATAAACCACAAAAGGACGACACCTGGCGATAATTGTCAAAATCACGAAAGCCATTGGTTAAAATGATAAGAAAAGCTGCTGTCTTTTTCCCAATTCCAGGAATGCTGGAGAGGTTGACAAACAGATCTGCATCATACTGCTGTATCAGCGATTGCATTTCTGCTTCCAACAAATCAATTTCCTGACGCACCTGTTTAAGTTGTCGTTTCAGTGAACGAATCAACACACCGCTTTTAACACCCCGGCTTTCCAAACTCTGAATATGGTTTTTTAGAGAGGTATTCTGTTTTAAATAGATCACGATCACCTGCTGAAGTTGCTTGCACTTTGTGATGTACTCCGGTGCTGGAATCCATCGAGACAAACCGGGCTGTTCCTGTCCGTACAAAGCAATCATGCGGGCATCGCTTTTATCCGTCTTGTTTTGCTGCAACTTCATCTGAATGAAACGCTTGATGGAAATCGGATTAACTACAGCCAATTCAATATCATGCTCATACAAATACATGGCAAGCTGCTGATAGTAACTAGCTGTGGCTTCCATAACACAAAAACTATTGGCCGGCAATTGTTTGGCAAACTCGCCATACCCCTTGCTGTCATTCGGATAAGAACGATGTCCGGCCACGTTGTCCCAAACATCAAATTTGTCTTTTGATACATCAACTCCAACAAAATGATTAATTTTAGTCATAATATTTTTTATTATGAAGGAACGAAACTACGGTAATACAGCAACCTAAAAACAGGCTTAGCGGCCCAGAGAACTGATCGTATTTCTGTAGTAAAAGAGTGGGGATAATCTATGTTGACAGGCTCTAAAGGCCTATTTTGTATCTCAACCTTATTCCGCTCTTTCGTTCTTTCTGTTTATTGTTAGAAGATAAGAAAATGTAAACTTAGGTTTTGTATAAATAATGGCAGGTAAAGCGCTAAATTTCAAGGTTTGTAGCCCGCTCAAACCGCGTAGCGGTTTGACAGGAAAGTACTACGCAATCTGCCACTACTCATACAATTTACTGTTATGCACCAGTTTAGACCAGTTTGTATCCATGCTGTCTGATGTAGAATGGAACGACCACCAGAACCGGAAGATTGAAAGGGGAATTAAAAACACCCAGTTTCATTATAAAGCATCAATCGAAAACATTATTTACGATGAAATGAGAAACATAGACAGGAGCAGTATTTTACGACTGGAAGAATGCAATTATGTCGAAAAATGTGAGAATATACTTATTACAGGAAGCACAGGTATAGGAAAAGTTATCTGGCAACAACACTGGGGTACCAGGCTTGTTTCGAGGGGTACAGGGTAATGTTTTTTAATGTAAAAAAAATGTTTGCAAAACTAAAAATGGCTAAAGCCGATGGTTCATACCTGAAAGAACTGGCTAAAATAGAGCGCCAACTCCTGGTTATTATCGACGATTTTGGACTGCAACTGCTTGACAATCCCAACCGGCTTGATATGTCATTTCATTATCTTCGTACTGCAACTAAATGGCAACTTTTGTACAAACAACACCTCAGAGGTTTAACTCATCTAAGCTTCCTTCACGTGGTCTGATATATATTGCCTTATAATATTTATTACACGACACAGCCTTACACAAAATATATGGCTGTGCCCCCTGTTTATATTCAAAGTGCAAGGTCTCACTTTCCATCCCGTAAACATCCATTATCATCTTAAATGGTAGATTCAGAGAACAATCGTTTTCACCCAGAACATGTTGTTGGTACACCTGAATATTCGTAAATAAATCAACTCGTGAGCAACCACCAAACGAGTCGGGAAGAGTTAAGTTACACTGATAGTCTTCTGATCGCAAATGCCATTTATCTACCATCATAATCGTATCTAATTCCATGCGATGAACATTTCCGGCAGTAACTTGCCCCCAAGCAACCAAAGCTGCATCGACAGTTATCTTTTGCGGAATAAAAACAGCATCGGAAGACAATTGTGGAATAAGATTTTGCATAATAGCAACCTGTGGTTCCGCTTTAAGAGCAGCCTGCATTGTTTCAGAGATTACAATATCGTAAGGTTTCTCAATCTTAAAGGTAGTTGCATCAGAACAGTAAGAATCTCCAATAAACGCCTGTAACCCAAGACCAGTAATAACATCGGTGGCAGACCGTAATGAAACAAGGTTTATTTCAAGCAAATCGACCGACACCTCTGATGACTCCAATAGTGGGAGTAAGGCTGTAACCAATGTGGCGTAAGGACCGGTGCCTGCATATAATATCAATACCTTACTCTTTGATTTTTCTTTTATTTTATGTTGAATTGCCTGATAAATCCCCCTGAAAAAAATAGCTGTACGCTTCATTTCAAGCAGACAGTGGGCAGCAGAAGAAGAAGATATAGCCTTACCTGATGGAAGCATGAAATCAGAATCTAACTGACCATAAGCATCAATCGATGTATATTTACAAAAAATGTGATATATCTCGTGTACTAACTGATACATCAAGCCAACATCATTTTCACAAGTCAAAATTTCACGTGTTGCTGCTTCAAGATTTTTTATGTCCAAAGTTTTATCCATATGCCAAGTCTTTTTCGGGAGTTATAATCAAACATTTTGGGCAGAAGCTTATCCTATAAAGTACAATTATTGCATAGATAAAAAAGCCTTATTATATATTGAAGTAAAGCTACTCCAAGTAATTACATATTTTCAGAAATATAATAAAAAACCTGGAACTATTATTGATAATTCCAGGTTTAAAAGAAAGTATTAAATACTTACCATCTCGCTTTGTCTTTTCAGGATTCTATTCCCCAACATTTCTTGTAGCCTTATTTGAATATTTCTTTGAGGTTCTCTTCCAAGGCCTCGCCACGAAGGTTTTTCGCAACAATAACCCCCTCTGGGTTAATTAAAAAGGTAGCGGGTATTGACAATATCACGTATTTCAACGCAGCTTCGCTTTTAAATCCTTTCAGTTCCGAAACTTGTTTCCATGGGAGTTTATCTTGCTTCACCGCTTTTAACCATGCTTCTTTATCAGTATCCAATGATACGGATAAAACCTCCAAGCCTTTTTTATGATATTTGTTATATGCCTTTAATACATTTGGGTTTTCGGCCCGGCAAGGAGCGCACCAGCTTGCCCAAAAATCGAGCAAAACGTATTTCCCTTTATAATCTGATAACTTTACGGGGTTTCCGTCGATATCCGGCTGAACAAAATCGATAGCGATCCTACCCGGGCCAATAGCCATCCCTTTTCTTTTCTCTTCTATTGAACTAAGTATTTGTTTTGCAGTAAAAGACGATTGCATTACAGTATCCATCTCTTTTAACTGTTTTTCCAGATTATTTATCCCCTGTTCATCGCCAGGGATGGAATTACCTAAAGAATATAATCTTATATAGCTTTGAGGATGAGAATCATAATATTCCCGAAGGTATTCAGCGTTTTTATCATAGCTTTCCCGTAGTTTTTCCTGCAAAGCGGCAAAGCTTCCTGTGTCATTTTTTTCGTTTGCTTTTCTGTATTCTTCCTGAAGTTTACTCCTTCCCGAAAATTCATCTGCCCCAGCAATCAGTTTTTTATACTCATCTTCTGTTGCAGATCCGCTTACTTTTATATCCTCAAAAGGATTTCCATAATCGGCAGCAGCATATTTTCCTGTGATATGGATGTCTGAGTTTTCAATAAAGAACTGAAGTATCGCAGGGTGGCTACTGTTTTCGGGCATACATATAAGCGTTGCCCTTATAGGCTCGTCGGTAGTACCTTTTATTGTAAAACGGCCATTAACAACTTTGGCCGAATCCAACTCCTGGGTTCCGTTTTTAACGGGTCCGTACAAATAAATATAATCTTTTGTATAGCTCATCCCTTTACTCTTTCCCGCAACACATTGGAAACCTTTAATGTTTCCCGTAAGGGTATAAGCTGTTGTTTTTTGTTTTGAAAACAGAAGCACTGCGGCGATTACAATGAGCCCCGAAAAGAGTACGAACAATATTATTTTTTTTGTTTTCATCCGTTTAATTTTTTTATTTCAGTTGTTTAAAGTGTTAAATATGGAGTCCCATATTTAACACTTTGTATATCGGCAAGTAGAGCATTCGAAAACATTACAGTTTTTACTTTTGACGAGTTCATTACACGTTAATTGAAAACATGAACGTACCTGGAGACTCTTTTTAAAAACCGTTAGACGACGCTCTCTGTGACAATGTTCTTTTGTTACCGGGAATACGTAGCTCCGACGAAATATTCATCAAAATAATCAAAATTGATTCCCATATAATGAACCTCTTTTACCTTTCCGGTTCCTGAAGTTGTTATCACCGGTTCCCCGTAAGGAAGTCCACCAACCATTTCGTACATATAAAGCTTGTACGCACCGTCGTTATGATAAGTAGCGATAGTGAAATAATCAAATGAAGGCGAAGCGAAGCTACTGTGCCTGTTTGAAATGTATGTAATTTCGCCGTCAGCAGCAAAGCCTGTGAGGCTCATTTCAAATTCTTCATTGTCTATGAGGCTATAATAGTAAGTTTTGTTGTTTTCTACAAAATATAAGCGTTCTGCACTTATTTCATTTGATGCAAAGTGTGTAGCTGTGTACATTTTTGAAGATGCATCAATTTCTGTAACACTTTCTACGCTATAAGAATTGGTTTCAATAAGGTATAAATACAATTTGGATGTAGTATTATCTTTTAACAAAACATATACATACGAATCATAAGCCCCCATAAATACACAATCATAATTAGTAAGGTTTACTGTTTGGTAACTTTCATCGTCTAAGACGTAAGAACTCCCGTTGTAGTCGGAAAAGAGAATCCGTTTATTGGTCTCGTCCCAATAAACCATGGACACATTAGAATATCCATAATAATCACTAGCCCCGGCTAGATCATTGCTAGGGAAACCAAACCGACCTGATCCCTGGTCCGCATTGGATGTAGAATATACCCCATTACTTGATAAATAAACGTTTGACCACATGCAGGTGAAAAATTTATACGGTATATCATTTGGTTCCTCAAAAAATTTGGTGGAATGATCAAAAATCAAACGCATATCTCTAGCCCTCAATATATCGAACTTTTTGTTATAGGTAACTATACCAAGACAATGGTCGTTTTCTTTGGTTAAAGAATCCGGGTCGTAATAGGCCTGGTCATAAAGAATACCCATACTGCGCGGGGCACCGGATAAATTTTCGCCTTGGGTCAGCAAAAGAACATTAGAAATAAGATCCCCGGAATTAGTTATCAGGTCAATATCGGTATTACCATCTGTCGTTTCCTTGAGGATATAATGCCCTTTGCTATACATTGTTGCCGACTCTATCGTTGCTTTAGTATGCGTATAATAACTGTTTTCGGTATTTTTTACGTATAAAAACAGGGTAAATGAACCACTTTTCCCAAAAACATACTCAATGTTTTTTTCTTTGCTTAATGTGTCGATTATGTTGCCTTTACCATAAATAAGCCAAGTGTATTCTAAATCGCGTTCGTTGTACGAGCTTGTAATTTCTGGTTGAATCCTTAAAGTGTCAACCCCGGAAACGAGCGAATAATTATCTTCAACCCCGAAGATTTCAATATCGCTGATTGACGTATAATCATAATTCCCCTTATCCTTATAACAAGATGTGAATAGAATCACAATAAGCAGAAAAAATAATATATTTTGTTTTTTCATAATTCTTAAGCTTTACAAATTAATTAAACGAGACAGTAGTTCCGTCTTCTTCTTTGAGTACCTCTAACCCCTCGGCTACCCTGGCAGCATTGTACTCAGCTAAGCGTATTGAAAGAGCCTGAGATAAATAACTACAATAGTCACCATCGTAATTTGAATTAACACCATCTTCCCATGTATCACTGCTTGTGAAACCAAGAGTATTGGAAATATAATCGTCGTCCCATTTGTTACCGGTTTGGTCGATCAGCCACCGATGTTTAACCGGGCCGTATTCACCAAAGTAACCAGTACAATAGTATGCCCAATTACCTGGTTTTGACAACTTATCAGAAAGAACGATTTGAACGGTTCTTCTGTCTGGATCGCCTAATTTAAAATAGTCGTCATATTTAATGCGAATCAATAAATTGACCGGGTTTTGTTTTAACGATTCGTCGCGCAAAACAACAACCGGTATTGAAGCAATTGATTTATTAGCCGGAACCATATAATAGCTTTGTAAAGAGTTGTCGTCGAAAGCCACGTAATGTGTTCCTGCAACGGCATCGTTTGTACCTGTTTGTACTTGTTCAATAGTTATTGGATGATCCTGTTCAGAAAGCGGCCCGATGGTTTCAATATCAAGCCATACAGTATCTTTTGTAGCAGAAGAAGAGGTGTATACAAAAGAATAATCAAGCAATGTATCGCTTTCGGTGGTGTAATAAAAGTTTAAACCGTTGCCGGCATCGAATACTTCAAGGTCCTTCTCGCAAGCCCCCAAAGCAACAGCAACAATTACCCAAAAAGCGAAATATTTGAATTTTAGTGATTTACTATTGTTTTTCATAATCTATAAATTAAATACCAGGATTATACTCAGTAAGGGGTAATGGAAGAATGTAGTCGGATTCATTAACAGGCTCATCCCTCCACAACATTGAACTTGCTCCTAAGCGTTTGTAGGTGTAAAACATTTGCCCTTCGCCATAAAACTCTCGGCGGTATTCATCAACAACCCATGTTTTAACCTCGTTTAGACTTGTAAATTTATCGCCTGAAAAAACCACATCGTGTGACAATAAGTATTCTGCACACAGGGTGTTGGCTTCACTAAGGTTGTTTGTTGTTTCCATAACAATCAGGTACATTTCAGAAAGACGGATCAACGGGATAAGCTGGACTTTCAACAGGTTAAGCTGCTCGTCGTCTTTATCATAGAAATATTTTTTTAAGGTCGGCACAAAATTACCAGAAGGATCTGTCATGCTTTTGTTCCATACCTTTCTGTAACGGTTATTCCCCTCTATCTCTTCACCATCAAAAAGCTCATTCAGTTGATCTATGGTTATTGCCAAGTTGGAAGCTTGAACTTTAGTAGTTCCTTCGCCCAAAATTTTAGGAGAATAATCTATAATTGAATAAGCGTTTAACATCATTAAACATTCAGACGGGCAAGCCAGGTAACCATTTGCAATGTCCGCGTTTCCGCTCAATGTAATTAATTTGTCACCATCAGCCCCGGTTGCATCAATAATGCTTTTCGCGGTGCTATAAGCTTGGGTAGTATTACCGGTATAAAGATAAAAACGGGCCTGTAATGCTTTTATAGCCCAATAATTGAAGCGGTTTTGGCGGAAAAACATGAATTCGTCATCAATTAAATCCGAATCATACCTGTTCAGCCTTGTAAATGAGTGTTCAAATATTGGGTCGTTTTCGTGAAGTAAAGATTCAGCCCGGTTAAGGTCTGCTTCAATCTTCGAGATAAACTCATTATAACTGTAATATGCCGGCAAATCGGCTGCCGAAACAGCTTCGGCATAGGGCAATGAAACCTGGATTTCTGCATTTTGAGGCAACTGCCCAAACAGGCGCAATACATCAAAATGGCAAAAAGCACGGATGGCATATGCTTCCCCTTCAATAACCGAACGCTTGCTTTCATCCGAAAACACCGAAGCATACGCATCTATATTATTAATGATCATATTTGTTTGGGCAATCACATTGTACAAATTTCCGTATATTCTTTCAATGGCCGTTTTAGCATAAGAATTGGTATAATCAAAATTGCTTAATGCGTAATCGGTAGGGAGTGAGGTCTTGCTTGGGCTCCTCCATAGTTGAGCCATCGATTCAATGTTCGACATGCTAAGTTTCTCGCCATAGATACTTCTATCTTTGAGTTTTATGTAACACCCATTAAGTGCATCACAAAATCCGTCGTAAGAACTAAATTGCTCTTCGGTAGTTTTTTGGCCCTGTGGTTTTACATCCAACCAGTCATTACATGAGGTTGTCAATAACAAAAGGAAGGCACAGGTATATAAAATATTTTTCTTCATGATTAAATGTTCTTTTAGTTAAAATAAAACTGAAATTGACAATCCTGCTCTTCGTGCAAACGGATAGTTGGTTCCCCGCTCACGTTTAACCGATGAGAAATAGAACAAATCGGACATGTTTAAAGAAAATGTGATACCCTGCATATAGCATTTTTCCAGAAAGGCAGCTTCCATAAGTTTATATTGAAGGCTTACACTTTGTAGTTCAAACACCTTATCGTCCATTACAAAACGAGATGTTGCATAGGTATCATCGTTAGAAAATCCTTTAAAAAAGGTTAGATCGCCAGGCTTGGCCCATCGATCGCTCAATACACGCTTGTCAACATTTTGTGAACCAATGGTAACGGTGGTAACCTCCACTTTATCAAGAAGTGTTTGATTATAAATCTGTCCGCCCCAATGATAAGCGAAAGAGAGGTTTAAGGTAAAATTCTTGTACCTCAAAATTGAATTCAGGTTTCCGCGGTAAGGGGGCTGGTCGATGCCACAGTATACCTTGGCAGAAGCTTCCCATTCATCTGTAATGTTTCCTTCACTATCCAAAAAAAGTTCATTCCCGGTACTTGGATCAATCCCCAGAGAACGTACAGCCCATATTGAGTTTTGAGCATATCCTTCATAAAAAAGAGTGCTAATATCAACATCTTCTTTTTTATAGGCTTCTGTTTGTGCCTTGATTGCGTCAGACAACTTGGTAATTTCGTTTTTATTGTACGACAATTTTGCCCCCAGCATCCAGCTCACATCCCCTTTTCTGATTACATAGGCATTCAAAGAGGCTTCGTAGCCCTTGTTTTTTACTTCCCCAATGTTTTCAATGTATGAAGGGAAACCTGTAGAAAGGGGAAGATCTCTTGAAGATAAAAGGCTTGATGTTTTTTTGATATAATAATCGAATGACACATTAAAGCGGTTATCCATGATGGCTATTTCTGTACCGATATTAAGCTGATCGGTTGTTTGCCATTTTAAGTTTTCGTTTCCCAAAGCCATTAAATAAGAACCTCCCCTGTTAAGGTATTTATCGCCAGTGTAATACTGGTAGGTTTGCAGAGCCTGGTAAGCCGAAAATTGTTGTGAACCGGTTTGTCCATAAGCTGCTTTTAAACGAAATCTATTGATGAGGTCATTGCTTTTTAAAAAATTCTCATTGTGAAGATTCCACCCGATACCTGTACTCCAGAAAGGGGCAAATTTGTTTTGGGTACCAAATTGCGAACTGCCGTCAACACGGTAAGATAAATCTACAAAAAAACGGTTATCGTAAGTGTAATTTACATTTCCGGTGAAACCAACACGGCGGCTGGTACTTTCATTTCCTGAAGGAACGCCATTTTGTTCGTATTGATGTGCATTGGGAATAAAGGGAAGGCTTATTGCCGAAAATCCTTCAAAGGTCATATAATACATATACCCCTTACTATTTTGCATAGAATAATTTAAACCGGTATATAGTTGATGTTTATCATTAATCAACTTGGAATAGCTAAGAGTAAGGTTCCCTTCATAATTTACGGCACTTCCGGTTCCGTATTCATATCTCCCCCTGCGAAAATACCCATCGTCGGTTTGATAAGTAGCTGAAGTGGTAAATGATGAATGCTCAGGGCTTAAATAAGAATCTTCTTCCGATAATTTTTTAGAAACCCCTAACTGTCCACGTAATCTAAGATCGGAACTAATACTCCATTCTATGGAGAAATTATTTGTAAGCTCCGTATATTTTTTCTCATCTTTAGAAATTAGCATTGCATCATAAAGCGGGTTTCCAATCTCATTGGTCGTGAGCCCTATGAAGTCCTCAACAAGTTTTCCTTCTTCGTTATACGGTTTATAGTAAGGTTGCATATTGGCATAAGTACTAAAAGATCCATAGGGGCTTTCAATACTTTTGTTTGTAGTAATATTTAGCTGGTTTCTAAAAATTACATTTTTATAGGTATAAGAAAGGAAAGTACTACCGTTGAAATTGTCTCTTTCAGACCCCTTCATTGCCCCTTGTGCTTGTTTAGAAGAGAGGGACGCTCCCCAGCGAAACTGTTCGCTGCCACCTTCCAAACGCAAACTGTATTTTTTGCTTATTCCCGTATGAACCGGATAATGCAACCAATCGGTATTAACTCCTTCCAGTACATCTTTTAATCGAGCTGCGTATTTAGCTTGTTTCTTATCATGGTAAGAGGGAGAAGAAGCTTCATAAAGTCCAAGTGATCGTTGCAGCTCAAGCAATTCCGAGGCATTTAGCAAATCATAAGATGTAAGATCCGGCATTTCCATTGTAAAAGAAGTTTCGGCGCGAATCTTAAGTTTCCCAGCCTGCGGTTCTTTAGTACGAACAACAACAACTCCGTTTGCACCACGAGAACCATAAATGGCGGTAGATGAAGCATCTTTCAATATGGTAATGGACTCAATATCTTCATCATTGTAATCGATTAATTTGGTCAAAGATATTTCAAATCCATCCATAATAATTAACGGCGTATTTACACGGGTTTGCAGCCCGGTATTGTAATCTTCAACGCTCATTGGCAATGATGAATTACCACGTACCGTAAACTGAGGAAGAAGGTTAGGATTGCTCCCAAAATCATTATCGACCGAAATATTAAAAGCCGGGTCGATATTTTTAAGGGTTTGCACCAGGTTTTGTCCCTGGAAAGCTTTGATTTCCTCAGCCCTTACCTTTGTTGCAGCCCCGGTATAACTTTCTTTTGCCTTCGTAAAAATACCCGTTACTACTACCTCGTCAATATCTTTTTGCGATGCTTCCAGTACAACTGCAATAAACTTCTGATTTCCAACTTCTACAATTTGAGCTTTGTATCCCACATAAGAAATCTGCAATTTAGATTCCGGCCCCGTAACAATGATCGTAAAATTACCATTCTTATCCGACGAGACTCCCCTAAACCCTTCGGCTGTTATTTCAACAATAGTTGCATTCGGTAAGGTTTCACCACTTTCAGCTGAAACCGTCCCCCGGATTTCGATAAGCCCTTGCTTCTCCTGATCTGACAAATTCGTTTTATCTTTTGTCAAAGGCTTTGGTTTGATAATAATCACATTCTTATCGATTTCGTAGGTTAGGTCTGTGTCTTTAAGTACACTTTTAAGTACTTCTTCAACTGTTACGTTGCTAACATCAATAGAAATGTTGTTTAATTCTTTTACCTCATCCAGGTTGTACAAAAAGCCAATGTCTGTCTGTTTTTCAATCTCTTCAAAAAGTTTCTTGACACTTGCATTAACAAGGTTTAGATTAACCTTTTTTGTAGATACAACACTGGCACTCAGCTGCAAACTGAATACGAGGAAAAAGACAAGTAGAATTTTACTGGCTAAAAGCCATTCCTTCCACTTACCTCCTGACGGAGACAGTGGAAATAGTCCCATTTTTTTCATAAATTTGTCCTATTATTATTTAACGAATTACATCCTATTCGGATGTTTTTTATTAGAGATATAGCTGAAGACCCACTTCCCAATAAGTCTGAGGCTATATTTTTTTTATCCCTACTGTAACTTCTTTATTTTGCTCTATACTAAATTTTATGTTTGTTGTTTTTTCAATCATTCTGAGTATAACATTGCAATCCTCAAAGCGAGGTAATTTCCCCGAGAATTTACTGAACCGAGCTTCATTCTCTTCAAAGCTGACATCTAAATCATACCACCTCGATAAACGAGTCATAATATCTTCAAGAGAGGCCTCATCGAATGCAAATAAACCTTTTGTCCAGGCAATATATACCTGCGCATCAACTGTATTTACCGTAATATCATTAGTCAATGTATTGAAGGCTGCCTGATCATTAGGCTTTATAATTACCGCTTTATTTTCGTCTGTTTGACCTTCTGTTCTTATTTTTACCTTTCCCTCTATCAAGGTAGTTTTTATTGTTGGAGCATCGTTGTAAGCAGTAATATTGAATGTAGTACCTAAAACTTCTACATCCATTTTCCCGGTTTTTACGATAAAAGGAGCATTGGCATTTTTGGTTACCTCAAAACATGCTTCTCCTTCAAGCTCTACTACACGAAGATTTGATGCAAATTGTGTGGGGTATTTTAATTTTGTTTTTGAATTCAACCAAACCGTTGTGCCATCTGATAATACAAGTTTATACTCTTCACCTGTTCCTGTCAATAGCTGGTTATATTCAAGTGCTCTATTGTCAGCATCTTTAGCACTAACAACATAACTTAAGGATTGGTTTTGGGTTTTAGCAACTATTGCTTTCCCTTTAATTTCTATTTGCTGTTCTTCATTCGACAAGTCAATTCGTTCGCCATTGCCTAAAATCAATTGGGCTTTTTTTATACCCGGGGCAATTTCAACAACTGTTTCAACTTCTGCCTGTGATGAGAATTCCTGAAATAAAATATAAGAACCTATTGCTATTGGAATCAGAAAAATAGCTGCATATTTTACAATTGACGACCACCTCCTGTTTAAGAATACAATCCGGGATTGGAATCTCCCCCATTCTTCATCCAGATCAATTTTGTTAATTATTTTTTGGCGGTCTTCTACAGCGGCGTTTGTTAATAGATCCTCTAAAAGTTGCTCATGAGTAGGAGATTCATTTATCCACAACTGGATATCATCTATATCCGATTCATCGCACTGCCCCTGAATATATTTATGAATCAGGTCGCTTATTTCGATATTTTTATGAATCTTTTTTTTCATCGCATGTTGAAATTATTGCACCTTTTTTAGATGCGTTTGAACAACAGACGACAACAAACAGAAATGGGGTGAGCAAAATTCTCTGTTTTTTTGATCTACACTTACAAATACCTATAATCAAGGGGGTAATAATGTCACTTTTTCCAGAAAACTGAACAAGCGAAAAGCAAAAAGAATATTAACTAAATCGATTTATTCTACTCGAAGAATCTTATTATCCCAACAGATAACAAAATTAGATATTGATATCCCAGTATTTTTCGTAACTCCCGAAATGCCTTAAGCTTATGCGACTTTACGGTATTTACTGAAACTCCAAGTTTAAAAGCAATCTCTTTGTTCGATAAACCTTTAAGATTAAGATGAATCACATCTTTTGCCTTTGGCGTTAATGTTGCTAATGCGTCGCTTAGCAGACGATAAGTTTCTTCCCTGATGATTTCATTTATTACAACGTTATCATCTTCAATATTAAAATCAGCTATGTCTGTGAAGCGTTTCGTCTTCTTTTCTTTCTTTAAGTAATCAATGGCCGTATTTTTAGCTGCCAGATAAAAGTAAACGCGCATTGATTTCTCGGATTCAAATATTTTCTTCGCTCCCCAAATTTTTGCAAATACATCTTGTACTATGTCTTTTGCGACATCTTCATCGCCGACAAACTTGCACACGAATACACAAAGTGATGGAAAATATTCGTTGAAGATTTCTTTAAAGTCAACCGTACGAATATCAATCTTATGCTTAAACTCTGGTATCGACATTAATTGTAGGATATTGACTTGACTTGCAAACATAGTAAAAAAAAGAAATATGCAGGCATATGCATATTTCAATGAACTATTAGGGGCTCATGCATTAGCAATATTAACATTAAGATATTGTTCGGGTTTATTTTAGCTTTTGCGATTTGCAAGCATATTCCCTTTCAGATTACTCCCCTTTTGCCCTTTTAAAAGTATTGAGAGTTTTTTGGGGACACTATAGCAACTACTATTTCATCAGCTAAACCTTACTGAGGGGTCTTTGTGGACATGTCTTCAATTCGGGATTTTGCCTTGTTAATTACAGCAGAGATATCACTTCGGTTTTTAATTGAATTATAACGCTGAAGAAATGGTAAACATTCCTGATAGTATGGTTTCGATTTTCTAATTTCTTTCTTGTATTCGTGATACTCCAGAGCTGTTGGAGACTTTAATTTTTCATAATTTTTATTGGCTGTATCAAAAATCATCTTGCCCTTATTATACAAAATCATCCCCATTTGGATGTTTGCATTTAAATTCTCAGGATCAATATCTAAAACAGTTTTAAAGCACTCCATCGCACTTGGTTCTTTTCCTGTTTGGTGCAGAGACATCCCTTTATAATTTAAAGCATTAATATTATCAGAATCAACAACCAGAATATCGTCAGCAATATTAATCGTTTTATTATAGCTTTTATTTTTGAAATAAAAGAGCATTAACTCCTGAGAGTACTTCTTATATTTTCCTTCAATATTTCTCGCCTTTCGTAACACTTTCTCGGTAGATACACTATCCTTGTACTTTTCAGTGAGCTTTAACTGCTTATCAATCAGATATAAATCTTGCGAGCCGAATTCAATCGCTATGTTATTATATTTAATTAGTTGCATATCATCTTTAAGGTAAGAAGCACAAATACTCGCCAGTGATGCCGTCCAGACCATATTAGATGAATCCACTCCATTAATCATCAGTGCTTGCTGGTAGTAGTCAATCGCCTGCTGATAATTTTCATTCGCAAATTCCTGCTGTGCTTTATTAGAAAACGATTGAAAAGTTTCTTGTGTTCTTGCAGAAATAGCTAAAACGACAAGTGAAATTGTAAAAAGAATCTTCATTTTATTCGATAATTATAAGTAAGAAATTTTTCAAAGAAAATAAATTGATAGCATCTGAAAAAGAAACCCGACTGATATGTAAAAATATAATTAATACTGTCAGTCGGGTTAAAAGCTGTTTATTTACTAAATTCTATTCCTCGAAAAGTTCTTCCAATTTCTTCCCTAGCTCCTCTCCTCGTATATTTTCCGCAATTAACCTTCCCTGGTTGTCAATAAGATAAGTGGTGGGAACTGATTTTATTTTATACTGTGCAGAAATATCCAAATCGTTAAAATTTGGCCATTCTAAGTTTTCATCACTTACTGCTTTCTTCCATGCTTTCGGGTCTTTATCGATTGAAAAACCAATAACTTCAAAACCTTTTGCTGCATACTTGTCGTAATTGGCTTTTACATTGGGAAGTTCTTTACGGCAAGGTGCACACCACGAAGCCCAAAAATCAATCAGGATTACTTTTTTATCGCTAATAAGATCATCCAGACTCACTTCTTTTCCGTTGGCATCAGTGGTGGTAAAATCAGGAACTTTTTCTCCCGTGCGGTTGGCCGGATATAAACCTTCGGCAACCATTTTGCCATAGTAGCTCTCGCGCGCTTCTTCTGACATGTTTTCGAAAGTCGGGCGTGCATCAGGAGTAAGATAAGAATACAGGTTCAACATCATCAACGGCCCCCAAAAAGTTTCTTTATTGGCTTCAAATACCGCGTTGTAGCGTTTTTCTACTTCACCAAAAAATGCTTTCTCTGCGCGTTCCATTTCTTTATATTCCTGCGTATTCTGCAAAGAATCGAGTTTAGACTGATTTTTTTCTACTCTCGCTTTATAAAGTTTCTCTTGAATATCGGCAAACTTCTCATTTTTATCATCGTACATTTTATTTAACTCCTGGCGAACGGCCATCTGGCTTTTGAAATAATCATCACTGTCGGAACCATCTACCTCCATGTTTATGAATTTCAATACCGGGCTCTCTTCTCTTCCTGTACTTTCTTCCACTTCGCCGGTTACAGTTATAGTTGAATTTTCAAGCATAACCTGGAAATAAGCTTGTTTGTCTCCTAATACCAGGTAATATAAACGTGGTTCAGGAAGCTCTCCTGCAAAACTGAATTTCCCGTTTTCAATAGTTGTTTCAGCTTCAGGTTTTACATCATAACTAGCAAAAGGAACCAGTGCTATTTTTGTACCATCAGCAGCGCCTGTCAACTCTCCTTTTATTTTAAATCCCTCACTACATCCAACATTAATTAGTACGAGTAGTACGGTAATTCCTAACAATATTTTTTTCATATTTTAATAGGATTTACAAATCAGATTCCAACTTTCATACTTACAATTTTCCCGAATCCTTCAGTAACGGATGGATTTGGGCCTTCCAAACCAAACATCGGCCCCCAAAACCAATCGAGCCTGCCGCTGTAGGGATCTATCTCACTTTCAACAATTTTCCCGTTTTTTGTCGCTTCGTTCCATGTTGCAAACCAATAAACACGGCCACCCGTTGGGAAACCAGCTGCAGGAATACTATACATGCAAGTTACTTCATCTCCTTCGGGCAGATCATAAACCTTGTTTGCCGTTGTTTCTCCTGAGGTTATTGAAAAACCGTAAATTGCTTTATCCGTTGCGTAATGGAATGAACTCCCTGAAGCTTCGGCATAAAACATAGTGGCATTTTCAATGTCTTCGCAGTTTGATAGATCTATTTTAGAACGGGATCCGTTGCCCGACAAATCACTATCGTCTTCGGCCATTAAGTCATAAAGCCATAAGGCTATTTTTCCGTCTTCATCTCTTAGTACTACCCCGGTTTTCTGTCTATCATAACTGAAGATTGCAAGGGGAATTGATGGCAAGTTATTGGCATCAACAAAAGCTTCTCCACTGCCAGCCGGGTATTTGCTAAAGCTTGTACTTTCTGAGTAGTAGCGCAAAAATGATTTGCTTTTTTCATCAAATATCACACACGCAATGGGCGAAGGATCAGCATATGGATTTTTACGCGAAATAAACGGATAAGCTGTATAGTCGCCTGAAATTGCAGCTGAAAATTTACGGTCGTTGCTCTGGGCATTGTTGATAACATGCAATTTTCCATTGTTAATAAGCAATTCCTGATTACTTACATACTCATATTCCTGGATATCCAGTGTTGGTGATGAATAAAACATCTCATCAAAATTCGCCATTGTCAGGTAATCATTTTCGTCCAAACGACGTCCTCCCTGATTGGTAAAGGCATAATAGTATCCCTTACTGCTATATCCCAGTAAATTTGGGGAACCTGGAATCATTCCACCTGATCTTTCACTGTAAAAATGCATTTGTGTTTCGCCACTAAAAATAAGCGCTAAGGGCGTGTAATATACGTCGATATCAGTGTTGCCATCGTACTCACTTAAACACATTAGAGCATAAAACGAATTGGCAGCTACCACATTCAGATAATTTGAATAATTTGGATAAATATTATCCGATAAGCCTAACACAGTGTCTTTTACTTCGAGGTAATAACGATAGCCTCCAGGTTCAACATTCACAATCCAGTTTAAATCAAGACTTCTGGCAATGGTATCGGGAACCGGGTATTGGGTAGTATTACCAACAGTCTCTGTATCATAAGGGAAAGGCATTAACAACCAGGCGTAGCTTAAATTCTCAGGATATTCATAATCTATCGTTGGATTCACAATAATCGTGTCTCCTAGATTAACTGTAAAATAATTGCTTAACTGGTTAACACCGGTTGTATCAATTTTTAATTCATCAATGTCGGTATAATCGTAGTTTCCACTGTCTTCATAGCACGAGGATACCAAACTTGTGATTCCTAATATCAGTAATATAGCGAATAGTAATCGTTTCATTTTCAATATTTTAAAAAAGTGCATGATTAAAATGTAATTAAGTTACCGTTTTTATCTGCTAAGGGATTACCGGCATTAGCTTCGTTATAAAGGCGAAGCGCTTCGGCCAGCTCAATCTGATAGTTCTTCATTTGTGCCCAGCTTAACGTATCAGTATCAAATTCTCCGGTATTAAGTACATCAATAATAAAGCGATACTTTGTAAGACTGTACACTCCGAAAAACTCTTCCAAATCATCCCAGTTATTTGGTTTCGACAAAATGTCGGACCATTTCAGCAACAAGTGGTTTTGTTCGGTTACTCCAATTTTAAAGTCGGCATTTTCCTTTATTTTCATATATAGCTGAACCTGAGCAGTTTGCGAAGATTTGATTCGCTTAACAGTTACCGGTAAATTGACCGAAAGTTCTCCGGCCGGAATCGTAACCATTTCTGGGAAACTGTACATATTTGTTTCTGCTGTACTCATTGAGGGATCAATTTCGAATTCAGCGGTACGTGCCTGGTCGGCAGCTTCTCCCATTACATAAACGGTAATATCAAAAGTAGTATCGGTAACGGTTGAACTATAATTCGCGAATGAAAATTCCAGCGAATCACTTCCCAGGGTCCATACTTCGGGTCCTTCCATTCTCAGGCGGGCTTCCGAATTAAAATAAAAAGGATCGTTTTCGCAGGCAAACAAGGCTGTTAACGCAATGAATGCCAGGTATAATTTAATTTTGTTCATTGTACTTCGTTTAAATGTTAACGGTTGCCAAATTCAATCTCATTGTCGGGCATCGGCCACACATACACCGCGTTGTTGGCAGCAACAGGCGAGCCTTCAATTGTCGGAATATTCAATCGTTTGTAGTAAAAGAACAGCTGTCCTTCACCAAGATATTCCTTACGGTATTCTTTAAAAATTTCGTTTTGTATTTCTACAGAAGTCAGCGTTTCAGGCAGTGCATCATCTTCAGTGATGTTCCGGTTACTACGCACTTCATTTAGCAACTCTATCGAACGTGCGCGGTTGCTTTCTTTTTGCGCCTCCGCAGCAATGTAATAAATTTCAGTTTTCCGAATTACCGGCATCTGGTTCTTGAAGGAAGCATATTGATGGTATTTCCAAATGTATTGATTTTCACCATCGTACTGAATTCCAAACAATGAGCGATAATCGTTACCCAAACCCTTTGTTGATTTTTCGAAAATCTTATCCAGGCTTTCATCTGTTAAGTAGAGCGAATTAGACCCGGCTTCCTCAGTGAAATAACCATCGACCAAATCAGCCATCCCCGGGATATCCAGGCGGAAAACCAATTCAGGAGTAAACAGGCGGTTTATCTGCTCGTTTGGCACCCCTTGAACCTGTGTGTAATGCACCCAGGATATAGGAGAGCTACTTGAATTCTTATCAATATCGGCAATTACTTCTTCTGCTACTTTTGCGGCGTTGGTCAAATCACCTTTCCACAAATAGGCGCGGGCCAAAATATATTGTGCGGCATAATAGTTAAAAAAGTAGTGCCTTGAATTGCTGAACAAATGTGGGCTTTCGGCAATATGCAACGAATCGGTAGACAGGTATTTTACAGCGTCCTTTAAATCACTGATAACCAAATCAACGGTTTCATCTACTGTTTTCTGGCCGGTAACCTGTGGTGCGTATTGGGTTACATACGGAACAGCCATGGCAGAACCATTGCTTGCCGGACTGGGAGAAAAAGCTTTCAACATTTCGAAATGCAGAAAACCGCGCAATCCTAATGCTTCGCCCCTGTACAAATTGTAGTGGTTGCCGGTAAAAGTAGTCGAGTCAACAGCTTCATAATATTCCAACATAATATTCAGGTTAGCAATACAATTATAAGCCGTATTCCACACTGAATTTATCCGCGACTGAACACCGGTATTGGAATAGTCGTATTGAGCTGCATAACGGTAGGTATTTGTTGCGTCGATGTCGTAGTTTTGCGATAGCACTTCTGCAAGGCCAAATGTCATTTCTCGGCCGTAAAGTGCACTACTTGCCATTTGCGAGTAAACACCTGTTAGTTGATCATAAAATCCGGTCTCGCTACTAAAATGTTCATCGGTTAAAATTTGTGATTTAGGACTCACATCAAAGTAGTCTTCACAAGAAAACATAAGCAGTGCAACAGTTACAAAGGCAACTATTTTTACTGATGTTGTATGTATTGATAATTTTTTCATAGTCATTCTGAATTAAAAGGTTGCTTGAATGGTGAATGTTGCGTTTCTGGCAAACGGATACGAGGTTCCCCGTTCTGTTTTCACTGATGAAATTACAAAAATATCATTCAGGTTAACGCTGGCCCGCAACTGCTGGAGGAAACTGTTTTTAACAATTCCGGTTTCGCGAAAATCGTAGTAGATATTCACGGTAGAAAGTGTTAGTGTATTATTGTCTTCCACAAATCGCGTTGTTGGTCGGGTGTAAGTTTTATCTGTAATTGCCTTGAAGCGGGCAATATCTCCTTCTTGTTTCCACCGGTCGTTAAACACTCTGCGATCCACATTGTAAATAAGATTTGCATTTTCAACCTTGTCAACCAGAGTTGTATTGTAAATCTGGCCGCCCAGGCGGTAGTAAAACGAAATGTTACAGCCAATGTTGGAGATTTCAGAACTAATTCCCAGGTTTCCGGTTACACTTGGCATACCGTCACCGGCAGCAATCTGGTCTTTAGCATCCCACTCGTAGGTTGTAGTACCATCTTTTTTCAGATAAATCTCTTTTCCATTTTGAGGATCGATTCCCAAAGACTGAACTGCCCAAATGGTGTTGATTGACTGTCCTTCAATGTAACGAACTGAAGGCGTGGTGATATTATCGTAATTATCAGCAGTTTCATCACCACCTTTATTCTCATCCTGCTTATCGTTAAACGCCTTCAAATTATTTGAAATCTTCTGCAGTTTATTTTTGTTGTGTGCAACCGACATGTAAAAGTTCAGGAAATCGCGGTTTGAACTGCTTTGATAAGCACGTATATTCAGATTTGCTTCCACACCTTTATTCTGAGTTTTACCAAGGTTTGCTCTGTAATAACCAAAACCTGTTGATGACGGTAAAGTAACGTCGGTTAACATGTCTTCGGTATTAGCCACATAATAATCGAATCGGCCGCTAATACGATTTTTCAATAGTCCAAAATCAAGACCAATACTCTGGTCATATTTCGATTGCCACCTTAAATCGGGGTTGGCCAAACTAACCAGGTAAGAACCAATGTTACCGTAATATACGCTGTTCGTGTAGTAACGAACGGTTGAAAGTGCCTCGTAAGTATTAAATCCCTGCGAACCGGTATACCCCATCGAAAAACGAAGCTTAAGCAGGTTGACTGCTGAATTATTCTTCAGAAAGGCTTCTTTGTGGATGTTCCACCCGGCACCAAGCGACCAGAATGTTCCCCAACGTTTATTGCTACCGTATTCTGATGAACCCGATAAACGGTAGTTGGCATCGAACAGATAGCGTTCGTCATAGGAATAGTTCGCCGATAACAGTGCTCCGGCCGAATGACTAATGCCTTCGGCACCTGTTGGTTTTTCACCCTCGGCATACTGCGCAGCAAAGATTACGTGATCCATGTGATCGTTCGGAAAGCCCTCTGCATCAAGTCGAACCCTATCGTAACTATTGCTGGCAAAGTTTAATTGTCCGTTGGTAAACAAAAGGTGTTTCCCTTTTACAACAGAATAACTCAAGCCCAAATCACCGTTAATAAAATGTGTACGTCCATTGGTTTGTGCATAGTTACCTTTTCTCAACACATCGGTATAGTTTAAAAAATCAGTATGCGATGCAGGCTTGAATACATCAGAACGGGCTTCTTTCGAGCTGATCCCCAAACGGCCAATTACTTTTAATCCCTGCTGAATGGTCCACTCTCCGTAAAGATTATTTGTAATGTCGGTATAAGTGGAACGGTCGGTGGTATTTATAGTGGTGTTCCAGATTGGATTTGGTTCGAGTGTTCCGCTATAATCGTACGATTGCACAATGTTTCCGTTCTCATCATACAAACGGCTGTAAGGATTCATCTGTGCATACAACCCGAAATTTCCATAAGGTGAATTGTTACTTTCGTTGTAGGTAATTGCCAAACGGTTGCGAAGCAAAAAGTTTTTTTTGCGATAGGTTAATGTAATACCTCCGGCAAAAGTTTCCCGGTCGGAACCTTTCATCGCTCCAGCAACATTATTGTAAAAAAGGTCAACCCCATATAACATTGTCTTGTCACCTCCATCGATATAAAGCGAATGTTTTTGTCCGATACCGGTGTGTAGCGGTTGTGCCATCCAATCGGTATTAACACCGCGCAATACCTCAAGCATCTTATTGCTATAAGTTTTATTTAACGACAACTGGGTTACCGCATTATCCGAAAGGTAAAGACCTGCCAGTCGTTCTGTTTCCAGTTTTTCAGCAGCGTTTGCCATATCGTAGCTGGTAATATCTGGCATTTCAAGCGAAACACCTCCGTTGTAAGTAATGCGAAGTTTGCCTCCTTCGGGGCGACGTGTTTCAACTACCACAACTCCGTTAGCTCCTTTCGAACCGTAAATTGCCTTTGCAGTAGCATCCTTTAGCAAGGTAATACTTTCAATCATATTGATGTCCAAGTCCTTAACTTTCTCAATACCAGTTTCAAATCCATCTAAAATGAATAGTGGTTGATTCGGATCGTTTTCATACTGACTTTGAAAGTTTTGCGAAATGGAGCTGGTTCCACGCATTTGGTATGTTGATGTTGCGTTTGGATCTGATCCTGCTGTAAGATTTTCAACCTTTACAAACGAAGGATCGAGATTGGCCAATCCACTCAATACGTTTTGAGTGCTCATTTTTAACAATTCTTCGCGTTTTATTGAAGTAACAGCGCCGGTATAGGTATTTGCTTTTCTGGTAAAAACACCCGTTACAACAACTTCCGACACATCCTGAAGATCTTGCTTCAAGGTAATGTTAATGACCTGACGACCATCTACCGCGATTTCTTGAGAAACAAAACCGATAAATGAAATTTCCAAAACCGGCTCTCCTTCAAAACTACCTCTTAATGTATAATTCCCATTTTTATCGGTAGTGGTACCAACATTTGTGCCTTTAAGCCTAATAGTGGCACCTGGCAAAGGCTCGCCAGCTTCATCAACAATCTTTCCTAAAACATTTACGTTATTTTCTTGTCGGGATTGTTCTGATTCATTTTCTCGTTTTCCGGGCGCCGGTGTTATTACCACCACATTGTTTACCACCTTGTAATCCAAGTCATAGTTCGACAAAACTTTGCTCAGAATTTCCTCAACCGTTGCATTTTTAAAATCAACAGTTACATTTTTAACAACAGCAACTTCTTCGTCGTTATAAACAAACTGAAATTCGCTTTGCTCGCTCAGTTTATCAAAAATAGCAACAAGTGTTGTGTTTTCGTCGTACACCGACAGCTTGGTACTCTGCGAGTAAACCGAAGCCATTGTGCTAAAGGAGAAGACCAAGATAAGAATAGCAGTTAGCCTCATAATCAGAAACAGCTTTTTAACTTCCGAAAATCGCTTCGGAAGATAGATTTCACATCGTTTTTTCATAGATTTGTAATGTTTAACAATTTGTATTAGAAATACTAATGCATTTTCTAACGGGAGATGTGCCAGCATTTCCCGTTTTTCTAAAAACACATATTTTCTTCTTTTTTTCCCTCTTAATTTTTCACGAAAATATTACGCTATATATTTATCCAGAATTTATAATTCAACAGCAAACCAAGTTTGCATCAACTTTTTTTAACCAGAATTTTTTCTCCTGAAAATTCAAATTCAACATTCGTTGTAAGGCTGATTACATCCAGATGTGGATTGATCTCTTCATTTCTTCTTAAATTACCAGTAAAACGACGTTGTTTTAATTCGTCATTTTCAAACGTCACCGTAACATTATACCAGCGTTCAAAAGTTTTCATTATTTCCTCCAAAGACAAACTCCGAAAAGCGAACATTCCTTTCACCCATGAAGTGTACAGTCTGGTATCTACTTGTTTTACCGTTATTTCACTACTTTCTTTTGTTACAACCCCCTGTTCGCCTGGATTTAAAATAGCCTCGGTTAATGAATTTGTACGGATGCAAACTTTTCCTTCTACCAATGTAGTTTCGATATTTTCGTATGCTTTTACATTAAACGAAGTACCCAGTACCTCAACCTGTGTTCCTTCAACCTCTACTATAAATGGGAGCGTTTCGTTTTTAGCAACCTCCAGATAGGCTTCTCCTTTTAAAGCTATTTTGCGCTGATTTCCGTTAAATTTTGCAGGAAATGTAAGCTCCGATTCTGAATTAAGCCAAATACGTGAGCCATCAGACAATACGAGGTTGTATTCTCCACCTCGCGGAACACGAATGGTATTAATAAGCTCCGAAATAATATCAGATTTGCTGTAATCGATTGTATCATTTTTTATTTGAATATTGAACCCGGCAGTCAGTGCTAACAACGAATCATTAATTTCCCCGAGTTTTACACTCCGGCCATCACCCAGCTCAAGTATTGCTTTGGGCTTTCCGGGTTGAATAACATTTACTTTTGTCAATACCTCTTCGCTGCCAATATTCTTGTGTAGAAGCTGATAGGTTACAGTTAAAGAGAGAAGAACTAACAGAACAGCCGCATACTTTAAATACGGCTTTATACTGAATGTTTTTCGTTTCTCAAGCTTAGAATGAATAACTTTCCAGGCTAAATGTTCGTCAACCTTTGCCGAAAAACGTACTCTTTGTGCATTTTTAAGAAAAACAAGATATTCTGAAAAGATCCTTTTATTCCCGGCATCTTCCTCCATCCATGCTTTCAAAATATAATATTCCTGCTCAGTTATATTTCCCTGACTATATTTTGCTATCAGCAGATAAATATTCGAATCTGGTTGAATCATTCGCAATTATTTTCAATGTAGATGCAACATTTTTGTAATCGGGTGACAAAAAATATTTCTTTTTCACAAAAAAATACAAAATAAAATTTCAAATTGAAATCATTAGTCGGATTGGGGTTACACAATGTAAGCGATTCGGAAGTCAGTTATCCGATTGATTTAAACTATCGTTTTGCCGGCTTAAAATATTTATGCGGCATAATTTAGGGCAAGACTAATACGATAAGAACATTTAGATATTCCCGCAGTTTTGACAGCGATCTTGAATACTGTGTCTTTACCGTATTAACAGATATACCATAACGTTCTGCAACTTCGCTGTATTTCATATTCTCAAATACAATTGCCCTGAAAATTTCTCTTCCTCTTGGTGGCAGTTGCTCAACTTGTTTGAAAAGAAGATCCTTTAACCCCTTTAATTCATCTTCCGGCAATTCGTCTTCAATCAGACTATGAACATGATTATCAATTTCTTCAAACCTAAATTTTGATTCTTTCCTAATAGCATACAACGTATTATTTCTAACAGCCCGAAATAAATAGCCTTTTAGGTTGGAATGAATATTATTGTAGCTCCGTGAGTTCCAGAAATTGATAAACGTATCCTGAACAATGTCTTCGGCCTGTTCAATAGAATCAACGTACTTCAACGCAAAAAGGCACAAGGGTTTATAATACAAATCAAACAATTTGCGAAGACTATTCTCATCTCCACTCCTCAGTTTGGTTATGATATCCTGCTCAAAATCTGCCATATTCCCCTCCCGAAAACATCAAAGATATTGAAGTTAAATCTCCGTCAATCTGTTCCCGAACGCGCTAAAATATAAAATTCTAACGTGTTCTATGTCAAAATGGCGGATTTCCCCGTTAGACAGTTTGTTTTCTGTAGAAACTTATTTTTCTCCTTACATTGAAAGGATTGAAGGCTATGCTTGGTTCATATAGTTCTGCGTCTAGATGAATAAAAAAGTCAGAATATACAAAAAGGATATTACGCTGTTCGTATTTTGTAGTGTTCAGAAAATTTTGAATTATCCAGCGGCTTTTAATTCCCTCAGGAATGGTTCTAAATGATCAATGTGTACGTGCTCCATAATTACTATTTTGTACCACATGGGGTTTCCGTTATGCTTATCAGGAACGAGACCATATTTATGTGCAAGTTCTTTGTTGATGTGCTTCGCCCGAATGGTAACAATATTTGATCCTGAATGATGATAAAAACCTACTCCCATTTCCGCTAGTTGATTGCAGAGCCATTTTGAACGGTAATTAAGGATATGAATTTTTTCAAACCAATCGTGTGGCCCGTAGGTTTGAAGAATCATCCAAACAGAAATAGCATTAGCACCCGACCGGCTCCCGATAAGCGTTGCATCAAGCCCGCTTACATACTGTGCTTCGTTGGTAAACACATGATCTATCAAGCCTTTTCGTGCAACAAAAATACCTGTTCCGAAGGGTGCCTGAAGCATTTTGTGCGCATCAAGAGTTATCGAACTAACGTACTCATTCTCAAAAGTCATAGTGCTATTACCAGAACTAAAAGGGTAAACAAAACCGCCAAAAGCAGCGTCAATATGTATTCTGAAATGAACGCCAGCCACTGTTAAAGCCTCGGTGTACACATTAATGTCGTCTACAGAGCCAAACATAGTTGTCATCATATTAGCCACAACAATAAAATATTTTTTCCCTTCTGCTATGGCTGATTGAATATGTTTTTCGACTGATTCGCGAGTTATTGCACGATTATCTTCGTCAACAGGTATTGTTACAAGATCCAGATTCAGTACGTTTCCGGCTTTAGACATTGAATAGTGCGAATCATTTGAGCAAAGAATACACATTTCGTTATAGTTTGCTCCAAATTCTTTTTTAAATAAATTACGGTAAATCCAAATGGCCTGAATATTGGCCTCTGTACCTCCCGATGCCACATACCCATCGTACTGATCTTGTTTACATTTAAGAATATCTTCAGCAACAATACCCAAGAGTTCCTGCTCCAGTTTCTGAGTTCCGGCAAAAAATGGCTCAGATTCTCCCATCGTATGGCAACCAATATGGTTTGGGTTATTGACCATTGTTTTCAGAAAAGGCGCATTATTCAGAAAGGTAGCATCTTTGTTAAATACATTTCCATCTAAATGCGATGCCGGAATCCCCAGAATAGAACGTTCGTGATAATCAACATTCTGATTCAAGCTCTCTTCAATGCGTTCGCTAATCTCATTACGTGTAAGTTTTCGCCAATAATTCATAATCAATTATCAAAATTCATTTTAACTGTTTTTACCCCTTATTCTAAGCCATTTGCAATCTCAAAAAAAAGGTATCTATTTCAAAATGATACCCTTTTTCTTAATCTATGAAAAAACTGTACTGTCTTATTATATATAAGACACCAATTGGAGCAAAGTGGGTGAATAAACCTTGTAAAAAAATTAATAGGCAATAACAGTTTCGTTTAAACAACTACAATTAGAAAGTTCATCTGTCAATTTTAGTCAGTTTTCATTCAGCATCATATTCGAGAATAAAACCATATTTATAGGACTGGTTTCCATCAATTGTATATTTATCCAACGTTCTTGCTCCCCACGAATCGTTACCTCCTACTCCATGAATGTTCAGATCTATATTCAGATTGATAAAATCGCGTTGGGGTAATTCATAGGGATGTCGTGACTTTTCCAAATCCTCTTCGATGTAAGGCCATGCCCGGAAACAAAGCGCTTGCAAACCGGTAACTTTTATACTTTCTTTCTTCTTATTTGAAAGAGTAAACCAGCGAACATCCGAACGGTTGGCATTATCCTGTGGTACTACGTAATCGGATATAAAGTTTTCGAGTTTCAGTTGGTACAAACCAATCAAATAACCGGTTTTACGATCGGGATAATTTTCAAAAGGCCCGCGCCCATACCAGTCGATGGTGTTCAAATCAGACAGTAACCTCATTCTCATACCAAACTTTGGCATCAGCGGAATGCCTTCAGCCTCGGGAGTATAGGCTGCTTCCACCTGCAATTTACCATTCCCGTTTATCGTATAAACTAATTCGCAACCTGCCCCAATATCAGTTAGTTTCTCAGCAAAAGTAATTACTGCCAAATCCTCCTTTTTCTGCACCTCAACATCTTCAATTTTTCGCCTCCCTGCAGCTTCTTTCCATTTCCCAAGCCGTTTATCATAGCCGTTTCGTTTCTGATTGTCGTTGGCCGGTTTCCAGAAATAAGGCTCCAAACTCCCTTTCAACAATTCCTTCCCTTTTACCTTCCAACTGCTTAATGCACCGCTAGTCTTATCAAAACTGAACCGGGAATTACCAGCCTCAACCACAACAGCTGACTGTGTTTCATTTACCCAAAGCTCAGCTACAGTAGCTCCGATCTTTTGAGGCACTGTTGTTTTTAAAATAAACTGTTCGCGTGCCACAGTAAATCCTGTTTCGGCCCAAAGTTCGGGTTGCTTTAAACGGGCATATAAATTCAGTATTATTTCGTCGTTTGCCTGATCGTAATCTTTTGGAAAACTGATGACTACATTCTGTGAACTTCCCGGAGCAAGCGGCGGAAAATCGAATAAACCCGATCCAATTGATTTTCCATTGGAAAGGAATTCGTAAACGAAGTTAATATCACTGGCAGAAGTAAAACCGTAGTTGTTAGTTATTTTCACTGTTAATGGCGATAAGTTCTCCAGCTGAAAATCAATGTACTGATATACTTTCTGAACCTCGTAATAATGAGGATGCGGAATCCTGTCGGCACCAACCAAACCGTTAATGCAAAATGCGCCATCGTTGGGTTGGTCGCCAAAATCTCCGCCATAAGCCCAAAATTCATCATCGTTCAGTTTTAATTCTCCGGGGTTATTTTCATATTTCATTGGCGAACCATCAATCTTTTTGGCAATCCCCTGATCAACCCAATCCCAGATTGCAGCTCCAGCTATATCCGGTTGACTATTAATTATGTCCCAGTATTCCTTTAAATTCCCCTCTGAATTCCCCATGGCGTGTGCATATTCGCGCATAAACACGGGCTTGTCGGTAATTTCATTAGCCAGCACCAACAGTTTATCGGGATGCAGGTACCCTTCATCGTAAATAGCAGAAACATCACGATCGGAATCGCTGAACACCAACCGTGTAGGATCGAGCTTTTTTATCGTGTCGGCCATGGCCTCGAAATTTCTGCCTTTGCCGCCTTCATTTCCTAACGACCACATAATTACACAGGCATGGTTTTTATCGCGTTCAACCATTGAAACCGCCCGCGAAACATGAGCCTTTTTCCATTCCGGGCTATCGCCAATAACAGTATTGCCAATTCCGTAACCGTGCGACTCTTGGTTGTTTTCATCCATTACATAAAGTCCGAACTTGTCGCACAATTCATAAAATATCGGATCGTTAGGATAATGACTGGTTCGCACCATATTTATATTCGCTTGCTTCATCAGTTCAATATCTCTGATAACAGTTTGTCGGTTAACATACCTACCAGTGCGCGGATGATGCTCGTGACGGTTGACGCCCTTCAACTTTATAGCTTGCCCATTAACATAAAAAACTTCACCTTTTACTTCTATTTTCCTTATCCCGAGTTTCCAGTCAAATGTTTCAAGAACTTCATCTTTGTGGTTTTTCAGTTTTAGAACAAGTTGATATAAATACGGAATCTCGGCCGACCATAGTCGGGGATTTTCGAGCACCGTGCTTAGTTCAATCCTATTTTCGGATTGAAGTTTCAAGAAACCGATTTCTTTACTGAGCAGAACATTTACCAAATCGTTAGTTGCCGAATACCCTGAAATTGTTGCTTCCACTTTCAAACCGTCGCAGTTTTCGTTTGAACGGTTATCAATGTTTAATCTAACGTCTACTAAAGCTTTGGAATAATTGTCTTCAAGTTCGGCCTGAACAGAAAAATCGCGAATAAACGTTTTTGGACGGGCCACCAAATCCACATCCCTGAAAATACCGCTCAAACGCCACATATCCTGATCTTCGAGATAACTGCCGTCGCACCAGCGGTAAACTTCTATCGCCATTTTATTTTCGCCTTTTCGGATGTATTTGGTGATATCGAATTCAGCCGGTGTCATTGATCCCTGGCTATAACCCACTTTTTCACCGTTCACCCAAAGATACATGGCTGAACTTACCCCGCCAAAATTGACAAATACTTGTTTATTGCTCCATTTTTCAGGCACAAAGAAATTTGAAGCATAACACCCCACCGGATTACGGTTTTTATAGGAAGTAAAATGCTGGGGAGGCTCACTGCTGACACGTGGTTCATCTTTTTTAAACGGATACGAAATATTGGTATATATGGGAATACCGAATCCTTGAAGCTCCCAGTTTCCGGGCACCATAATATCGTCCCATTCTTTGGTTGAATAATCTTCGGCATAAAAATCTACCGGCCGCGATTGAGGATCGGGCGACCACTTAAATTTCCAAATCCCGTTTAATGAGACCAAATTCGGATTACCGGCCTTTTCTTCAGCATGGAAAAGCATTGCATGAGGTTGCTCTTTGTTACTACCAATTACATTCGGATTTTCCCAATCAGGCAAAAGCTGTGCAGCCACATGTTTCATGGAAAAAATTGATGCTAAGAAAACAGGTAAAATCAAAAAATTTAATTTCATTTCAGATTGCTTTATGCGATTTTAGGCATCAAAACAAATGTATTATTACTCCTTACGAAACTTCACCCCTTTTGCTCATCAATCAAATCATCAACTAATCCATTTTGTCAAAATGCTACGAACAGGCTTAAATAAGCAGTTTCAATATGCACTACCTGGCTTATAAAATCTATTTAGAACTGAACCAGTATCTTCATTATTTTTCCGGGTGCTTCCGACCATTCTTTCATTGCAACAGGCGCTTCTTCCGGGCTTACTGTTTTCGAAATCAATAGCTTTTCATCAACCGGGGTACTTTTCAGGTATTTTATTACGGCTTCAAAATCGGATGGATTGGCATTGCGCGATCCCATTATTTCCAGTTCTTTCTGCACCCAGAGCTTTGTTAAAAATGATACTTCGCTACCAGCATAACCAATACAAACTACCCGGCCGGCAAAGGCAACCTCTTCAATTGCTGCTCGGTATGTAACCGGATTTCCGGCAGCTTCGATAACCACGTTTGGGCCATCTCCGTTTGTAATTTCCTGAAGTTCTTTGTGCAAATCCTTTTCTTTCGAATTAATAATGAAATCGGCTCCCAGTTGCTCAGCTATCTTAAGTTTCACATCGTCAATGTCTACAGCAATCACGGTTGCTCCCCGAAGTTTTGCACGAACAATGGCACCGCTACCAATCATCCCGCAACCAAATACCACCACAGTATCAATATCCGTTACTTTCCCGTTATCGATGGCGTGAAAACCAACGGTTAGCGGCTCTACCAATGCCAGTTGAACATCCGATAACGCTTCATCTTTTAGTACTTTTTGCCACGGAACAACAATATATTCGGCCATTGCACCATCGCGCTGCACTCCCAGCGTTTCGTTATAACGGCAGGCATTAAAACGTTTTTGTTTACACGAGGTGCATTGCCCGCAATTGGTATAAGGCACAACCGTAACACTTTGCCCTTTCTGAAAACCTTCAGGCACTTCATCTCCTGTTTCTTCGATAACTGCCGATATTTCGTGCCCCGGAATACGCGGATACTTTACCATCGGATTTTTTCCGAGATAAGTACTTAAATCCGAGCCACAGAACCCAACATATTTTATTTTAAGAAGAACATCTCCTTTTCCCACCTGAGGAATTTCGCGTTCTACAATCTTTACTTCTCCTGGAGTTGTTATTTCTATTGCTTTCATCTGTTTTACTGAAATTAAATGTTATATATCCTTTGTGCGTTTTTATACAGAATAAAATCCTGTTCTTCTTTAGAAAAATTCGAAATCGTTTTTTTAACTAATTCCAGCCAGTTAGAATAATTTGTTGCCACCAGACAAACCGGCCAGTCGGAACCAAATAGCAGGCGCGACGGTCCAAAAGCCTCGAGAATAGTTTCAAAATACGGATTGAGTTGTTCTTCTGTCCACAATTTGTAGTCGGCCTCGGTAACCATCCCGCTTATTTTACACGAAACATTTTCGCGCTTAGCCAGCTCCTTTATATTTTTTGCCCAAGGTTCCAATTCATTCTTCTTGATTTTTGGTTTGGCAATATGATCGACCACAAACTGCTGCTCAGGATGCTGATCGACAAAACTTATTGTATTGGTCAGTTGATGTTCAAAAATCAGAATATCGTATACCAGATTATAGTATTTTAGCAACGAAATTCCCTTATTAAAATCCTTCCCTAAAATGAATTCGGGATCAGGCTCTCCCTGAACAACGTGCCGCACTCCTTTCAACCAGGGACTACTTTTATATTCCTCTAATATTTGTTGAATACTTTCATCAGCCAGAGACACCCAGCCAACAACACCTTTTATAAAGTCGTTTTCGGAAGCCAACTTTAAAAGCCAGTTGGTTTCTTCCAGCGATTGACGCGCCTGCACAGTTACAACACCTTCAACTCCGGTATTAGCCAGCGTAGCTTGCAAATCGGCGGGCAAAAAAGACTTTCTGATGGCCGCCATTTCATCATCAATCCAATCAAATTCAACCGGATTGTAATTCCATAAATGATGATGTGTATCTATAATCATTACCTTCTATTTTACAAATAAGGATATTCTGCGTCAATAATTTTTTCACTTTTTAGCTCAGCCCAAAATGCTTCAGGAAACTCCTGGTTCAGAAGCGTTTTGTTGTGCGCCATACGGTGCGGCTTACTCGGATTTAACGCAACGGCAGCTATCTGAGGCGCGGAAAGGGCAAACTTTAAACAGGCGTCACCCGGAGCTATATTGTGTTTTTGGCAAACCGCAAAGAACTTCTCGCGCCAGGCAAACAAATGTGCATCGGCAGGATCTTTAGGATCGACAACCCGGTAATCAAAATATTCGCCACCAGTTAAAAAACCGGCATTAAATATTGCTGAGTTAACAATCCCCACCCTATCTTTTTCAAGTTGAACCATAAAATCAACGATTGTTTTTGGATGATGGTAAACGGTAAATTTATTGGCAAACATTACCCAGTCGAATTTCACCTCTTCGTACAATTCTTTTATTACCAGCCAGTCTTTTGAGCCAATTCCAACAGCTTTTACTTCGCCTTTTTGTTTTAGTTCGAATAAAGCTTTATATGCCCCCAAAATATCGTCTTTTCGTTTTTCCCGGTCGTTATCATCGGTTGCGGCCATTAAGTATTCATCGGGGTCGTGAACTGAAACAATCTCTGGCTTGAATTTTCCGCCAGCAATTCACATCCCTGCTGCCAGCAGTCTAAAATTCCACTGTAACTTATTTTCTGAACGGCATCATATTCAAGGTTTGCCCAGGCTCCCGGCTCAAATGTTGGCTCGGTGCTGGTTAACGGCACACGGTACCAACCCAATTTATTGCTGATTGTAATTTGCGAGGGATCAACACCGAGTTTATCCAGCCCTTGTCCGATAACTTCCAATGCCAATCCAGCGCCATATTTCCCGGCACTGTCGATCATTACTTTCCCATCGGCCACGTTAAACCACTCCTGCATGAGAATTAGCTTCTCCTCCTCCGAAAGTTTCCGGTATAGATTTCCTAAATAACTGGTTCCGTAAATAATTTGCGGACAGATTAATCCCGTTTTTCCCAATAATCGCATGCTATTCATTTACTCAATTTCTTTAACCTGCCCATCAATGGCATTATATTCATTCTTTTGATCCAATTCATAAATCCGCTCCATTAACTGCCACTTATCATTAGCCGTTGCTTTTTCGCTACTTACCTGAAAACGTGACACAAAAGCTTCCCATTCGGCCTGCCGTGGTTTTCCGGCCAACTCGGGCATGGCTTTGTTATGGTCGAAATCAGCTGTGGTGTCCATAATCATAAACAAGTGATTGTTGAACAGGTAGATTTCCATATCAATAATTCCTACCTCTTTCATTCCCTGCGAAATTTCCGGCCAGGCATTCCCTTTGGCGTGCACCTTTTTGTATTCTTCAATTAGCTGCGGATCATCCTTCAGCATCATTGTTTTGCAATATCTTTTATACTTCATAAGTCGTTTGATTTAGCGTAAATTTCGAATAATTTATTGTATTGTGAAAACGCAATATCCAGGCATTTTAGTGCAAAGCTTTCCGCAAAGCTTTGCATTAATGATAAAATGTTCTAGAACATAACCGCGAAGTTCGTAATTTTGACAAAACAGAGCATTTTTTAGCTATTAAACAAGCAACAATGGGAAACCGACATATATCGTTAAAAGATCTTGCAAAGGAACTAAACATTTCAATTTCCACTGTTTCAAGGGCTTTAAAGGATCATCCTGACATTAGCCGGGAGATGAAAGAAAAAGTAAAGCAACTCGCGGCAGAAAGAAATTATACCCCGAATCCTCTGGCAATGGGCTTACTGAAACAGGAAACGAGGATGATTGGAATAGTAGTTCCTGATTTGGTTACTCATTTTTATGCTTCCATCATATCAGGAATTGAAAGTATTGCAAAACAGAATGGATACTTTGCAGTTATTGCAAGCTCGAACGAAAGTATTGTTAAAGAAAAAGAATCGATTGAAAACCTGTTGAAAGCCAGAGTTGAGGGATTGATTGTATGTATGAGCAGAGAAACCGACAACACCGAACATTTTGAAAAGCTGATCAGCCGTGATATTCCGCTGGTTATGTTTGACCGGGTTTGCCTCAGTGATAAAGTTCCGGCAGTAATAGCTGATAATGCTGATGCATCAAAAAAAATTATCGAACATTTCTATTCAAAAGGTTACCGGAGAATTGCCTATGTTTCGGGCCCGGAGAACCTGAGTATTTCAACAGAAAGAATGAATGGCTATTGGGCTGGAATAAAGGCCTGTGGTTTAACACCGAATAAGAACTTAGTAGAAAACTGTGACCTGACTTTCGAATCGGCCAAAACAGCCATGAACAGGCTTCTTCAATTGCCCGATATACCTGATGCCGTTTATGGCATTAACGATACCGTTGCATTTGGTTTAATGAAAGCAATAAAAGAAGCAGGACTAAAAATACCTGATGATATTGGAGTTGTCGGTTTTACCGATGAGTTCCACTCGGTTGTAGTAAGCCCAGCCTTAACCTCAGTAACCCACCCCACTTTTGAAATGGGACAACAGATCGCTCAGCTTTTTTTCAAAAGGTTAGCCGAACCTCATGTAGAAATGCGGATTGTAAAAACGCAGCTTATTGAGCGGGAGTCATCAAACAAATCTCGAAACTAACTTAATATAGGTTATTCTACAAAAACAGACGAACAGTAAACCTTAAAATATTACTTTCTGAACAGCTCCCCAAGCAAAATCATTTATTAAATGCTACATGTATTTATATAAAGTGCCAACAAAGCAATATCTGATTAACAATAAGTTTAATCTTTTTGTATATTCAACATTAAATATATTATAATTGTGTTATTTTACTCTCCAATTATTAAATAACCGAAACTAGAACAATGAGCTGTTTGCCCCAGAAAATTATAGACAATAATTCCGTTGAGTTTTTTGCTATTATCTTCTTCGTTTTTTGTTTTACTGTTCATACTTCTTTAGCTCAGGATACAAAACTCAACTTTCAATCCATCGAAGATGAATTATCTAATCCTACCGTAAAATGTATTTTTAAAGACAGTAAAGGATTTGTATGGATTGGCACAAATGAAGGTCTCAATCGGTTCGATGGATCGAATATTATTTTATATGAGAAAAAGATTGGCGATCGAAATAGTTTAACCAGCAACGGTATAAATACGATAATTGAGGATCAGAACCAGAAATTATGGGTAGGAACCGGAAGTGGACTATGTTTGTACGACAGGAAGAATGATAATTTCAGAGCCTTTCACAAAATTGATGAACGACTTCTGCTTTCTGTTTCTTCTTTAGCAGAAGACATCAATCATAATATTTGGATTGGTACATCCGGAGTGGGCCTATACAAATATAACGAAGCTACCGATAGCTTGTATAGCTACATGCCGGCTCATAACACTACCCATTCCATTTCTTCGAACTTTATAAATTGTATTCTTTCGGATAAGAAAGGTAGAGTTTGGTTAGGAACACGCGCCGGGTTAGACTTATACGATTCGGCTAGAAATGTATTTCTTCATTTTAACGACAAACTTGAGTCGCTAGCGGGGCCAATAAAAGCCTTATGCCTTGACGAGGAAGGCGATGTATGGGTTGGAACCTACGGGAAAGGTTTGTTTGAAATAACTGAAAGAGATGAAAATTGGCAATTTCGTCACTTTCAGTCCGAAGAAGCACAAAATACATTAAGTAATAACGATGTTCTTTCGCTAATGTGCGATGATTCAGGAAATATTTGGGTAGGAACTGAAAATGGCGGATTAAATGTTTTAAACCAAAAAACAGAAACAATAGCACACTACGTAACTGATGAAGGAGATCAGCGAAGTATTAGTGGGAACTCAATTTGGTCTTTATACCAGGATAAGACAGGAATAATATGGATTGGCACATACAACCATGGTTTGAATATTATTGATGACCAAATTGAAAAGTTTGAGGTCTATCAAAAAAATATTTTCAAACCGAATACTCTTCAAAACAATAATGTAACCAATTTCTCGGAAGATGCCGATGGAAATATTCTTATCGCGACTGACGGTGGAGGTATTAGCTGTTTTAATACTAAAACCCGATGTTTTACAGAAAAAATAAACAATAGTGACCTGTCGTCTAAAGCAGCAATAGCTGTTTTATGCGATTCCAAACAACGGATTTGGGTTGGAACATGGGGCGGAGGACTCGATGTTTTTAATTCGTCTGGTAAGAAAATAAAGAATTATAGTCTGGAAACTTACAATCGTCCAGGAAATGTATTAAGTCTTTTAGAAGATAAAGAGGGAAATATTTGGGTTGGTTCTGCCGAAAAGGGGCTGTTTTTATATAACTCTTTAAGCGATGAACTTGTAGCAGCGTCGTGCGATTCTCTTGATTTCCCATTGTCGCAAAGATCATACATAAACGTTATGTTTCAGGATTCAGAAGGAACCTACTGGCTAGGGCTTCCCAATGGCCTGATTAGTATGGAATATTTGAATGGTGAAAGGTACTTTAATGCTTATGTTCACGAAAATGACGATCCTAATTCTATCAGCAGCTCAAGTATAACGGCTATTTTTGAGGATTCCGGAAATAACTTATGGATTGGGACTTCCGATGGTCTTAATCTATTCGATAAAAAAAGCGGAAAATTTATTATTTATCGTAAAGAAAATGGATTACCGAACAATAGTATAAACGGAATACTTGAGGATGAAAATGGTTATTTATGGATTAGTACTTTGGGGGGAATTTCAAAATTTCATTCAAAAAGAAAAACGTTTAAGAATTACACTAAAGAAGACGGGTTGCCATCAAAAAGTTTTAACATTCGTTCAACTCTAAAAACACAATCAGGTGAGTTTTTCTTTGGAAGCAATAAAGGCTTTGTTGCATTTTTTCCTGATAGTATTAAAGCTAATACCTATATTCCTCCAATGTGTTTTACCGGTTTTAAAATCTTCAATAATCCGGTAGTAATCGGAGCCAAAGACTCGCCGTTAAGTAAAAATATTAGCGAAACCAGCGAAATAACATTAACACATAAGCAAACCTCTTTTACCATTGAGTTTGTTGCATTAAACTATACACATTCACGTAAGAATCAATACGCATATAAACTCGAAGGATTTGATACTGACTGGGACTTTGTAGGTAATAAACAATATGCAAACTATACCAACATTAACGCGGGCAACTACATATTTAAGGTTCGGGGCTCAAACAATGAAGGTCTTTGGAACTCAGAGCCTTTACAACTAAGAATAAAAGTGCTGCCGCCCATTTGGAAAACGAAAGTGGCTTATATTCTCTATCTCCTTTTCATAGTTGCTATTTTATGGGTTTTTATTCGCTTGTTAATTATTAAATCGAGCCAGGCTGAGAAATTAAGACTGGAAAAAATTCATCACGAAAAAAGTGAAGAATTAAACAGGATGAAATTGCAGTTTTTTGCAAATATATCGCATGAGTTTCGCACTCCGCTAAGTTTAATTCTGGCCCCCCTTAAACAATCATTAGAAGAAGGTTTGCTTCAGGATGACGAAAAACGTCGCCTGAGTATGGTTCTGCGCAATGCCAATAAAATGTACCGGTTGGTAAACGAGTTAATGGATTTTACCAAATCGGAAGAAGGCCGTCTGAAAATGATGGTACAGGAAACAGATATTATTAGCTTTTCGCACGAGGTTTACAGTTTGTTTGAAGAAGAAGCTAAACAACGCGCTATCACTTATAAATTTGAGTCGGAAACAGAGCAGCTGAATGTTTGGTTTGATAAAAACAAGATGGAGAAGATTATAAGCAATCTTCTATCAAACGCCTTTAAATTTACACAAAACGAAGGACAGATTGTTTTAAAAATTGAAAGCCTGGAAGAAAATGAACAATTGTCTGTCGTCCTTTCTGTTAGCGATAACGGCATTGGAATATCAGAAAAATATATTGATAAGGTTTTTGATCGTTTTTTCCAAAGCCCGGATAGAGACAATAAACAAGTTACTGGCACTGGCATTGGTCTTGCCCTGGTTAAAAGTTTGGTTGAATTACACAATGGCACCATAAATGTAAGGAGCAAGAAAAATGAAGGGACCTGTTTCGAGATAAAACTTCGATTAGGAAAAGTACACTTTAAGGAGAGCGATATTTTTGATGAATCATCTCTCGATCATTCAATCTCCAATGAAGTTCCCCTGTTGAAAAAAGACAACGAGAACGCAGAGATAAAAGGGAAAAATGCACCATTGCTATTAATTGTTGAAGACAATAAAGAATTGTGCGACTACCTGGGATCTGTTCTTGAAATCCAATATAACATATTAAAAGCTCCCGACGGAGAAGAAGGCCTAAAACTTGCAAAAGAATTTATTCCCGATTTAATATTGAGCGATGTGACTATGCCACGCCTCTCAGGCACTGAATTATGCAAAGCAGTAAAAACAGAAATGTCAACCAGCCACATTCCCGTAATTCTGTTAACATCAAGAACAGCTACTTCGGAGGTAATTGAGGGGGTTGAAACGGGTGCAGACAATTACATTTCCAAACCTTTTGATGTAATGCATCTAAAAGTTGCCATTGAAAAAACAATTGAGAATCGTCGTAAACTTTATCAGCGTTTTAGCCAGGATGTTTACCTTATTCCGAATAAAAATGCAGAGAATGAGTTAGATCAGAAGTTTTTAATTAGTATTATTGAATATGTAGATAAAAATGTATTGGATAAAAATATAACTGTTGAAAACCTCGCTGCACATCTTTTAATGAGCCGTACTAATGTTTACCGAAAAATTAAAGCGATAACCGGACAAACGGCAACAGAATTTATACGAAATACACGCTTAAAAATGGCCATTAAATTATTGGAAGAAGGGAAATATAATATCTCGGAAATTTCGTTTAAAGTTGGATTCTCTTCTCCCGGATATTTTGCAAAATGTTTTAAAGATCATTACGGAAAGTCACCATCTGAATTTGTTTCACCGCAAAATCGCACAAACTAAGTTTCTCTACAGCAACACTTCTTCTCCCCTTAAATAATAGTCGATTGTATCAAATTTAACATCGGATGTATCATCTTTAGCATCCCTCCATTTAATAAAACGTCAAATTTACACTTTCAAATCTATTAATTTAAAAATTAAAACTAATGAAGAAAAAGAATCGATTGCTCAATGTAGCATCATTATTCTTGTTTTTGTTCTGTTTTTCTTTGTCTGGTTTTGCACAAACCAAAACAATTAAAGGAACAATAACCGATGAGTCTAACTTACCCCTTCCCGGCGTAAATATTGTAATTAAAGGAACAACAAACGGCACGATTACTGACGTTGACGGTAATTATTCAATCGAAGCTTCCGCCAACGATGTTCTTTCGTTTTCCTTTATCGGCTTTAAGAACCAGGAAGTTGCTGTTGGAAGCCAATCCGTCATTAATATTAAAATGATCCCTGCTGACATTAGTCTGGATGATGTGGTTGTAATTGGTTACGGTATCGCTAAAAAGAGCGATTTAACAGGCTCTGTGGCCAGTGCCAATATTAAAGACTTCGAGAAGTCGCCAAACACAAACTTTGTTCAGTCGTTACAAGGAGCTGTACCCGGTTTAAATATCGGGCAGGTTACCAAGGCCGGTGCTACTCCTGATATTCAAATTCGTGGAAAAAACACGATCTCTGGATATAACAGTGTTTTAATCGTTATTGATGGTATTATTTCGGGCAACCTTTCGTCGATAAACCCTGCTGATATTGAATCGGTAGATATTTTGAAAGATGCAAGTGCAACTTCTGTTTATGGAGCGCAGGCTGCTAACGGAGTAATGCTTATTACCACTAAAAAAGGTAAACCCGGGAAAGCCCGGATTAGCTTATCGTCTTCTTATAGTTTCCAGAACCCTACCCACAATTATTCTACAATGAACAGGGCAGAATATCTTGCTTTTGTGAAAAATTTAATGTGGGATCAGGCTTATACCAAGGAATCGGGATATACTAAAGAAAATGACGATTTTAGCCTGGCACTTGCCTTGCCCGAAACGTATATGACCGACGGAAACGGCGACATTACAACAACCGATTTCGATTGGTGGGGAACCTGCACACGTCCGGCTTCAATTAACGAGAACCGAATTAGTATTTCTGGCGGAACAGATGATATTTCTTACCTGGTTTCCTTTGGAAATACAAATCAAAAGAACTTCCTTTTGAACGATGATTTTAAGCGGAATAGTGTACGTGTTAATTTAGACGCTGATATTCGTCCGTGGTGGAAAATGGGAATTCAAACCAATGGATCATTTATAAACCAGGATGGATCTGAACCTTCACTGTGGGAGTTATACTCAATGAACCCTCTGGCATCTGCATATTTCGAAGATGGTACTATTAATCCAACGCCAATGGAAATGGCACGTACCAATCCTCTCAGGGGCAGTAATATTGAAGACAAAGAGCGACATAATTATTTTGTTGGAAATATTTATTCTGAAATAAAATTACCTGTTAAAGGATTAACGTACCGGATCAACTATGGGAATAGATATACAGTAAATACACATTATCAGTCTAGTCCCTACGGAAATTCACTAACAGGAGAAGCCTATAAAACCTTTTCAACCAGCTATGATTATACCGTAGATAATATTGTTAATTATACGAAAGATTTCGGGCTGCACAGTATTGCCGCAACCTTGCTATATGGTATAAAAAAATACAAATATTCTTATACTAAAGCCGATGCTACAGAATTTACGAATTTGTTGCTGGGGTATAACAGCTTGGAGCTCGGAACAAACCAATATGTCTTTTCTGATGCAAATGATAATGCCTCTTTATACAAAATGGCACGTATTAACTATAAATACAACAACAGGTATTTGCTTACTGCAACCATAAGAAAAGATGGCTACTCGGGTTTTGCTGCTAATCACAAAAGTGCGTTGTTTCCTTCTGTGGCTATGGGATGGATTGTTTCTGATGAAAATTTCTTTAATGTCCCATTTATTAATTACATGAAGCTGCGTGCAGGATACGGTATTAACGGAAATTTGCCTTATAATAAAGACACTTATTTAACAAGTTATTCATCGCTGGCAAGAGTATCAACCAATCCAGGTTACGTATTTGGCGATGGGGGCACTTCTGTTATCCGCCAGGAACTGGCTTCGATGGAAAACAAAGACCTGAAATGGGAAAGAACCGGAGGACTTAACCTTGGACTCGATTTTCACTTGTTGCAAGATCGTATTCAGGGTACACTTGATGTTTATAAGACAACTACAAAAGATTTGTTGTACAAAGTATCAATTCCTACTATTACCGGGTTCTCTTCTATAACCTCCAATATTGGTGAAATCCAAAATAAGGGTATTGAGTTTTCTGTAACTTCTTACAATATTGTTACCCGGGATTTTGAATGGAGTACAACTTTTAATATCTCCTCCAACAAAAACGAGGTGGTTAAACTGGCTGGTTCCGGCGATTTGATTACAAGTGGACTTTTCATCGGGGAACCCTTATCAGCTGTTTATGGCTATAAAATAGATGGAATTTATCAGGTAGGCGACGAAATCCCAGATGGATATCATTTAGGTAACTATAAAATTCAAGATGTAACTGGCGAGGGTGATATTACCGAAGATGATCGCACAATTTTAGGAAAGACAGATCCTGCCTATCGTTTTAGTATCATGAATAAATTTGCTTATAAAGGTTTTTCTTTGTCTTTCTTTATTAATTCTATTCAGGGAGGTAAAGACGGATATTTGGGCGAAAATTCATACACATTATTACGTGATAATACTGCCCGTGGTGTTAACCACCTCAACGAGTTTTCAAAACATGTATGGTCGCCTCTTAACCCGGATGGAATTTATTCATCATCAACGGCAAATGGCAACATTACCCCGATACGTTATGAGGATAGAAGTTTTATCCGTTTGCAGGATGTTTCTTTAGGCTATGATTTGCCTAAAGATTTAATTTCTACAATTGGTTTGGAAAACGTAAATGTTTATGTTTCTGGGAAAAACTTGTTTACCATTACAAAATGGCACGGTTGGGATCCTGAAGCCAATGCCGGAACAATAAGGCCTATTGGCAGATCTGCTGATATAAATAAATCGGGAAATGACTACGAAGGCCGACCGGTTATGAGAAGTTTTACACTCGGTATTAATGTTACATTTTAATTAGTTTACAATGAAAAAGCATATATTATTATTGGTTTTAATAGCCACATTTTTGGGTGCTTGCGATGAGAGTGAGTTTTTAAAAGAGACACCTCTGGATTTCTTAAGTGCATCCAACGCTTATTCTACTGCATCTGATTTCGATCAGGCAATTAACGAGCTTTATTACCTTACCCGCTACGAATTTTATTGCAACCAGGAACGTAGCGCACAGGACTATTTTATGGGTACAGATATACTTGCAAACGGCAGTAGTGGTAGTTCAGATCCGAACCTGTCGGCGAAGTACGGTCCTAGTTCGTCGAGTAATGTTACCCAGGCTCACTGGGATAAGTTATACCTGCTGGTGGCGCAGGCAAATACTGTAATTGGTCGTTTACCCAGCTCAAGAGTTTCAGAAGACGACCAGGTTATATACGAAGCAAAAGCCAGATTTTTCAGAGGGTTGGCTTATCGTACGTTAGCCTATCTATATGGAGGTGTACCTCTTCAACTGGAAGAAGTTACTACCCCTAAAACAGATTATGTCAGAGCTACAAAAGAAGCAACATTGGCACAGGCTCTTGAAGATGTTAAATTTGCTGCAGATAATTTGCCTGACATTACAAAGGTTAAAGACGGAGAAATCAGTTCTCCGGCTGCATACCATCTTTTGTCTGAATTATACCTTGCCACAGGTGAATACCAAAAGGCAGTTGATGCTGCAACAGAGGTAATTAAAAATTCAGCAACAGAATTAATGAAACAACGATTTGGCTCTCGAAAAAACGAGACTCCTGGCGATGTATATTGGGACTTATACCGCATGAACAATCAAAATCGGGCAAGTGGTAATACCGAAGGACTTTGGGTTATTCAAATGGAGCTTACCGGTACTCAGGCCGGAGGAACCGACCTTAACTCTTTGTGGAGTTCTCCGGGGAGCTTTTTGCTCGAAAGAATGTGTTCTCCGCAAACCGGTTTGTTTAATATGAGCAAAGGAGGAAAAACATACAAACCATTTACATGGCCTATAGGAGATTATACTGGTGGCCGTGGTATTGGGTCATGTATTCCTACCTATCATTTCGATAAAGAAGTTTGGGGTGGATTAGGTTCTTCCGAGTTTACAAAAGACATTAGAAATGCGAATCACAACTTTGTACGGAAATTTAAATTTAATACTACCGATGCTGCGCTTATGAGTGAAGTGGTAGCTGCTTTTGGAAGCGATACTATTGACATTGATAAATACGATGAATACACTGCTGCCGGCTGGACTTTTGTTACAGGAGATAACAACGTAACAACTACATTTCCAGGGCGGGCGCTTATGTGCTATCAAACAAAATGTGCAGGCCTCTTTGATTATCCTGCTGCAATCGTTAGCAATACTGCTACATATGAACTCAGAAATGGTAGTGGCGCCGGTGGAACTTTTTCAGACCAATACATGTTCCGCCTGGCCGAAACTTATTTATTAAGGGCCGAAGCATATGTTCGTTTATCCAAATTTACCGAAGCTGCTGCTGATATTAACGAGGTAAGAAATCGTGCCAATGCCACTCCTGTAACGGCTGCTGATCTTAATACTACAGGAGTTTCGGGGATTGCCGGTTTAGATTATATTCTAGACGAACGCATACGTGAATTGGGTATTGAAGAAAAAAGAAGATTAACGCTGGGGCGTTTGGGAGAAGACATTTTTTACAACAGGGTAACAGCTTATAATCCTTACTATAGCGGGGCTTATGGTACGCGTCCTGCTGTTACTTTCTTAAAAACATATACTTTATATGCAATTCCTCAAACAGCTATTGATGCCAATAAAGATGCAGTTCTGGAACAAAACCCAGGATATTAATCGGTTATCATAGTTTAGTTTTAGATCTTATATATTGGCATAAAGGGTGGTGCTGACGCCGGCTAGCATCACCCTTTTTCTTTTCATAAAAACCAGTTCTTGGTTTATATACTGCCCTTGGTTTTAGATGGGTAATTCATGAATTTGCAATATCTTAACAGGTAATCAGATGTTTGAGAATGAAGTGCCCCAGACAAAAGCAAATATACTGCACCTTACACACCCTCTGTTTCAAATAAAAATTAACAATTATAAACGGATGAAAATAGTTATCCTGATTTTTTTCTGTGGGCTGTTTCTGGGAAAACGAAGCAATGCTCAGCAAATTACCGGCCTCCCAACCCCTATTATCACCGAAAAAGAAATAGCAGAAAATGATTTTCCACTTACAGATGTAAATGGAGCCCCCGCAATTCTTAGTTACGACAAATCAGAATACAAAGGTGTAATCCGGGCTATTGGCGATTTACAGACCGATATTTATAAAGTAACAGGAGTAAAACCGATAATCGATTCAGTCAATTCGTATTCCAGAGTTAAAGTTGTTATTGGAACACTTGGCAAAAGCAAAATTATCGACCAACTGATTTCTGATCAGACCATTAATATAAGCGATTTAAAAGGGAAATGGGAAAGTTTTGTGATACAAACCATTTCGAACCCGGTAAATAACGAAAAACAATTAATAATTGTAGGAAGCGATAAACGAGGAACCATATACGGAATTTACGAATTATCACAACAATTGGGTGTTTCTCCCTGGTACTGGTGGGCCGATGTTCCGGTAAAAAAGCGTCCGGCAGCTTATGTAAAAGCCGGGAGATATTTTTCAGGTGAACCCAAAGTAAAATACCGCGGCATTTTTATCAACGACGAAAATCCTTGTATGCAAAGCTGGGCCAGAGCAAAATTTGGCGGTATGAACAGGGAGATGTACACACACCTATTTGAATTGCTTTTACGTTTGCGCGCGAACTTTCTTTGGCCCGGAATGTGGGGTACATTTAAAGAGCACACCCCTGATGTACCCGTTTTTAAAGATCAAAATGGGAATTACGAAGGAAACTCGTTTAATGAAGACGATCCTGACAATCCGCGTTTGGCCGATGAATACGGAATTGTTATGGGTACTTCGCATCACGAACCCATGCAACGTTCGCAACAGGAATGGATTAGAAATAAAACAAAATATGGTAACGGCGAATGGAACTACCTGACTAACAAAGAAGGAATTCAGAAATTCTTTAAAGAAGGAATTGAACATACCAAAGATTATGAAAGCCTTATAACCATGGGAATGCGTGGCGACGAAGATGAGCCGATGGTTGATGCAGGTAGTGCTGAAGCCAATTTCAGAGTTCTGGAAGGTATAATGAAAGACCAACGGGAAATTATTGAAGAGGTTACGGGGAAACCGGCTGCAGAAACACCACAAATCTGGACCTTGTACAAAGAAGTGCTCGAATACTACGATCAGGGCATGGTAGTCCCCGATGATATGATAATCTTGCTTTGCGACGATAACTGGGGCGATGTACGTCGTCTTCCTGAATTAAACGGGGAAAAGCATCCCGGAGGCTACGGAATGTATTATCATGCCGGATATTACGGAGCCCCGCGTGCCAGCAAATGGTTAAATGTTACTCAACTATCACAAATGTGGGAGCAGCTTAACCTTACCTACGATTACGGAGTGGATAAAGTATGGATTCTTAATGTTGGAGATTTGAAACCCAACGAGTATCCCATGGATTTTTTTCTGAACATGGCCTGGAATCCGAAGTCTTTTAACGAAAATAACCTGGTTGATTATTCCCGGAAATTTTGTAGTATCCAATTTGGCGAAAAACAGGCTCAAGAAGCCGCAGAAATTATCGAGACTTATTGTAAATATGCCAGCCGGATTACTCCAGAAATGCTCAATGATAAAACCTATAACCTGCAAAGTGGCGAGTTTAAAATGGTTAAAAACGAATTTCTGGCGCTTGAAGCCCGTGCCCTTCGTCAATTTCTTACCCTGCCTGAAAATTATCAGGATGCTTATACACAACTAGTTTTGTTTCCGGTTCAGGCACTGGCCAACCTTTACGATATGTATTATAGCCTGGCAATGAACAAGAAACTGGCAAATGAACAAGATATTTTGGCAAATTACTGGGCTGATCGGGTAGATTATTGTTTTGATCGCGATTCGGTGTTATGTTACAATTACAACCACAATATGGCTAACGGCAAGTGGAACCACATGATGGATCAACCACACATTGGCTATACAACATGGCATGGGCCGGAACATAACATCAGGCCAGAAGTAAAACGCATAAATCCAGATAAGATTAAACAGGGAGGCTATGTTTTTAGCGAAAACAACGGAGTTGTCGTTATGGAGGCAGAACATTATTTTCAAACAAAATCACTTCCCTCAACCAAATGGACAATCATTCCTGGTATGGGAAGGACTTTGTCGGGAATTGCATTAATGCCTTACACAAAACAAACAAGCAGTGCTTCAATCAGCTATAAAATGAAGCTAAAACCCAAGTCTGACAGTATTTCAGTGCGAATTTATTTCGACAGTACCATGCCTTTTAAAAGAGGAGGACACAATGTTTCAGCAAATTTCGACGGAGGTGCAGTAAAAACATGGAACATCAATCAGGACTTTATATGGAAAAACTGTTACACAAAAATGTACCCAACCGGAGCTGCCCGTATTAACGAGTCGGTTGTAACCTTGAGTTTGCCAAAAGCTTCAGAAGAAAATTACACACTCACGCTAAAGCCTCTTGATCCGGGAATTGTAATATATAAGATAATAGTAGATGATGGTGGATACCAAAATACTTATTTAAAAATGAAAGAATCGGACTACGAAAAAATGTAATAACCCGATTTAATGATACCAGATTAGATGTTGTAATAAAAGGAGAATTTGTCGGCTGCGATTACAACATCGAACAGAAAAAAACTATCTCACAAACTGTGTTAATGAAAAAACCTGTAGGTAATTTACCTACAGGTTTTTTCTCCTTTCAAACAATCGCACAAATCAACATAAAATAAGCGTTATTCTATACTGAATTATTATTGACTTGGTAAGATATCGAATGCCCCCCACACTTTTCATCGCCTTTTCTGTACTGATAAAACAAATGTGTTTCATTCAAATTAACAGCTGTATTGTTTACGACGATGTAAGAAAATCAAGGATACTTCCGGCGGTACTTCCTCTTCCGGCTTTGTACAGCTCGGTATAACCGCATCGTTTGCACGAAATAGCTATAAAACGGCGGTTTTGAATATCAAAAAATCGCGAAAATCCGGAACCTGTGGTTCTGATCTCATCTTCTTCGTACTCCCAACTACTGCATTTAGGACAGCTAAAATGTCTCTTCATTGTTTTCTGTTTTTTATTGATTTCAGCTAATCAGTATTAGCTTATCAAATAAATTACTAACTGAATCGAAAAAAGTATAATTGCAATAGCGAGTACCATTATAAATCTTTTTTGAGTTGAGGTTAATTTAGTTCTGCGCTTTTGTTTATTACCTTTCTTCAGATAATCATATTTACCCATTTTCTGACATTTTAATCCTTTTCCAAAATGCTATTTCTTAAACTGCATCACTACTTGAAGAATAAAACCACTGATAACCAATGCAAAAACAATTACAGTTATTATTTCCCGTACCATTTTCAGTTTACTCTTCTTTATTTCTTTTTTTGCTTTTAAATGATCATACCTTCCCATCGTCGGAACCTTTTTTTAGTCGTCTTGCATCTTTTAAAGCCTTATGTATTATCCATTCAATTTGCCCGTTTATACTTCTGAAATCATCGGCTGCCCATTTTTCAACGGCTTCCATCATTTCAGGGCTAACGCGCAATACAAACGATTTCTTCTTCGCCATTCTAATCCTCCTTTTCCATCAATTTTTGCATGGCATGTTCAAGGGCTTGTTGTTTTTGTGTACCTATCAGGAATCGTTTTCCATTTTTCATATACAACTGCAAGCCTATTCGCCCCGCTACCGTCCATGCACTCCCCTTTCGCAAACGACGTTTTATGCCACGGCCACCGTACTCTCTTTTGGGGTGATATTCTCGCAATTCATACTTTTCAATTTGCGACGAGTCGATATCTTTCCTCTTCCGAATAAGTGGCGGAAAACAAACGGAGAGTTTATCGGCCGTAATTTTTGTTTTAAGTTTTGTCCGAAAGAGCAATACAAAAATAAGAACCATCACCAAAACTGTTACACCTGATATAACCAGCCCCTCCGTAGTCATCGGATTATCGCCGGGCGGATTTTCAGCCGTCAGGAAATAGATTCCCCGAAAAAATGGAATGGCAGCGGCCGGCACGGCAAGCAGCATCAACAGCCACAACCATCTTTTACCAAACTCCTGTTCTTCTTTAAAAAGAAGCTTTTTCATGGTGTTTATTGATATAGTGATCCGGTATTTACCACAGGCGTTGCATCTTTATCGCCACACAATACAACCATTAAATTACTTACCATAGTTGCTTTTTTATCTTCATCCAACTCAACAATACTTTTTTCGCTAAGTTCGTCAAGAGCCATTTCCACCATACTCACGGCACCTTCAACAATTTTGTAACGGGCTGCAACAATAGCCGTAGCTTGCTGACGCTTCAACATGGCCTGTGCAATTTCCTGCGCATAAGCGATGTGGTTAATTCGCGCCTCAATAACATGAATTCCTGCAATTTCGAGCCGCTCAATAATCTCAGCTTCAAGCTTTTCGTTTACTTCCTCTGTTCCGTCGCGAAGTGTAACCTTTGCATTTTCATCCTCGATGTTGTCGTACGGATACATACCCGCCAGTTTTCTTAGCGCTGCCTCACTTTGTACCACAACAAAATGTTCAAACTCATCTACACCGAAAGCGGCCCGATAGGTTTCGTCTACCTTCCAAACCAGCACCACTCCAATCATAATCGGATTACCCAATTTGTCGTTCACTTTAATAGGCTCACTGTCGAAGTTGCGCGCCCTAAGCGAAATTTTCTTACGAACATAAAAAGGATTGACCCAATAGAATCCGTTGGTTTTAATAGTGCCTTTGTAAGCTCCAAACAAAACCATTACACAACTTTGGTTGGGATCGACCACCGTAAAACCGATGGCAATTAGAATGAATACCGGGACTAGCAGAATCGTCGGAACAATCATTCCCCCGACAAAACAGAAAATAATAACTCCCAATAAAATAAGCTCCAGAAACAGGAACACGTAACCAGATAAAGCTGAATGTTGTTTTTCCATGATATTAAATATTTTTCATTTTGATATTATTTTGATATCACTAAAGTATTACATTTATTTATATAAGCCAACAATATAATTGTGTTTTAAATCATATTATTAAAAAAGATTAAGATTACTTCAGATATCCAGCGCGAATATTTATTAAAGAGATAATTTCGTCCATACCATTTCCCCTATTCAGACTATTAATTATTTATGAATAGTTCGTGCTAAGAAATCAATAGAAACATGTGTTTTCTTATTTTGCTGCCCTTTGAAAACATTATATTTAAAATTTACAATTAGCCATTAAACAAACAAATGGGTTTTACGTTCCACTAAAAAAGTATAAGAATGAATTTTATAAAAGATCCTATTCACCGTTTTATAAAACTTGAGACCTCAAGTAGCATAGTTTTATTTTCGGCTTCTATTGCAGCCTTAATTCTTGCCAACTCAGGTTTGAGCGAATCATTTTTAGGCTTCTGGAAGAATTATATAACGATTAGTCTGCCCGGATTTGAACTTTCAAAACCAATATTAAAATGGATAAACGATGGTTTAATGGCCGTTTTCTTTTTTGTTATTGGTCTTGAAATAAAACGCGAAGTTTTAATTGGAGAATTGAGCGATCTAAAAAAAGCTTCGTTACCCATTGTCGCAGCCCTTGGAGGAATGGTTTTCCCGGCTCTTCTCTTTGCAGCTTTAAACCAAGGAAAGGCAGGAATGGAAGGATGGGGTATCCCCATGGCCACTGATATTGCATTTTCATTGGGTATATTAACCTTGCTGGGCAAGCGTGTTCCGGTAGGATTAAAAATTTTTCTAATGGCTTTTGCAATTATCGATGATTTGGGCGCCGTATTAGTAATTGCCTTCTTTTATAGCTCAAAATTAATTTGGGCCAATATTATAATTGGATTAGCCATCGTTGCTCTTCTTGCTATTCTCTCGCGTTTTAAACTCTATTCTAAATATTTCTTCTTTATTGCAGGTGTTATAGTTTGGGTTTTATTCCTGAAATCTGGTATCCATGCCACAATTGCCGGAGTATTATTGGCACTTACCATTCCAATTCAGCGCAACATAAAAACAACTACATTTTACGACAAAGGGAAAGAAATTCTTGACGGGTTTCTGGAAGAATGCCAAAAGCAAGGCAAAGACAAAACAATGCTTAGCCACAAGCAATTAGATGCTATTGAAGAGATGGAAGAGCTTACCGAAAAAACAGCATCTCCACTTCAATTTCTTGAGCACAGTTTGCATGGATGGGTAGCTTTCATAATTCTACCATTATTTGCTTTTGCAAATGCCGGAGTAGTTTTTAGTTTTTCGGGCGATACCAACACAACGCTGGCTAGTAACATTGGGCTAAGCCTGATAATTGGAAAATTTGTGGGAATTTTCCTGATTTCATTCCTGGCAATAAAGTTTAAAATTTCAGAACTGCCTAAAAATGTAAAATTCACCAGCTTGGCCGGCGTGTCCTTCCTGGGTGGACTAGGATTTACCATGTCGTTGTTTATTAATAACCTGGCATATACTGATGATGTTCTTATAGATTCCGCTAAAATCGGAATTTTACTCGGATCGTTTGTTGCAGGTTTACTCGGATATTTGTTGCTGAGATTTTCAGCAGGCAAAAAAAATCCTTCGGCTAATTAGCCGAAGGATTTTCTTAAAACTGAATAATTTTTCTTGTTCTAATTAAGAATCATTTCTAAATATCCTGTCTCCTCTGTTTCTAATGTTTCGTAGCATCGGGCAAAATCAAGGATATTCTGTACCGACCGTTCTGATGGTTCATACTCCATCTCTACTGATTTTTTCTCAGCTTTACGCTGAATGTTGTTTACAAAATAAAATAAGGTAAAATAATCGATCATAGGCATTTTAATTATTTCTCTTAAAACGCCTCTAGCTACCTAATATTGTGTTAACGATAGTTAAAAAGCGGTGAGATTTAATTTCTTTTCATCCACAAGTTTTCGCAGGTTAATTAAAGCATAACGCATACGGCCCAAAGCCGTGTTAATGCTCACCTCAGTCTGTTCTGCTATTTCCTTAAAACTGAGGCCCATGTAGTGACGCATATAAATTACCTGCTGCTGATCTTCGGGCAACTCTTTAACAAGGTGCTTAACTTCGCTTAAAATTTGAGAATAAACCATCTGATCCTCAATAGTTTCTTCCGAAAATTTCTGAGAATTGAAAATATCAACATCAGAGCTGTCGTTGGAAATTGTACCCTGTTGTTTTTCTTTCCTGAAATGGTCGATAATTAAATTATGTGCTATCCGAAGTACCCAGGAAACAAATTTACCATTCTCAATATACTTACCACGCTTTAACGAGCGTATGACCTTGATAAAAGTATCCTGAAAGATATCTTCTGCAAGATCCTGATTCTTGACAATCAACAAAATATACGAATATACTCTGCTTTTATGTCGAACTATTAAAACCTCAAGTGATTCATGATCGCCTTGAATAAATCGTTGAACGAGTTCATTATCGTTCAGTTTATCGAGTCTGAACATTACCTTCTATTTTATGTGTAAACAAAAAGTAAAGTTTATCTATAGGCGTTCAAATTTTAGTGTAGTAAAACTATTATTCTAATTTTGTATCATTCAAAAATGAAACATTTTACCGACAATAGCAAGTTTTTCTAACATTTTATCGAATTTTACAAAAATAATATGTCAAATAGCAAAAATGCTAAATATATTGAGATTCAGAACGCAAGAGTTCATAATCTAAAAAATATAAGCTTAAAAATACCCCGAAACAAATTCATTGTGGTAACCGGTGTTTCCGGTTCAGGGAAGTCATCGCTGGCTTTCGATACTCTTTTTGCCGAAGGACAACGCCGCTATGTAGAAAGTCTGTCGTCATATGCCCGTCAGTTTTTGGGGCGAATAAATAAACCCGAAGTTGACTTTATTAACGGAATTCCGCCTGCCATTGCTATCGAGCAAAAGGTAAACACGCGTAATCCACGCTCGACAGTTGGTACATCAACCGAAATTTACGATTATCTGAAGCTGCTTTACGCACGCATTGGAAAAACCATTTCGCCGGTATCGAGGCAAGTTGTTTCGCGAAACAGCGTAACCGATGTGGTTGACTACATAAACAGTTTTGAGGAAGGAACCCGTCTGATTATTGTTGCGCCTTTGAAAGCAAAAAACGGACGGACTATCCTGCAAGAAGTTGAACTGTTAATGCAACAGGGGTTTTCGCGTATTGAAACCAACGACGAAATAAAACGTATTGACGAGCTGGTAAAAGCAGAAAGTGATGATTTTTGCAACGGAAGCTGCAACCTGGTTATCGACCGTACCGCCGTTAAACACGACGAAGACACACAAAGCCGACTGGCCGATTCGGTTCAAACAGCTTTTTTCGAAGGACACGGTGAGTGTCTGGTAAAAATTTATAAAAAAGAAGGTCCGGAATCAAAAGGCTTTTCGAACCGTTTTGAAGCCGATGGAATTGAATTTGAAGAGCCAACGGTTCACATGTTCAGTTTCAATAATCCGGTTGGAGCCTGTCCTACTTGCGAAGGTTACGGGAAAGTAATTGGTATTGACGAAGATCTTGTAATTCCTAATAAATCGTTATCGATATACCAGGATGCTATTGCCTGTTGGAAAGGCGAAAAAATGAGCCAGTGGAAAAATGAGCTGATCTATTCGGCTGAAAAATTTGATTTCCCCATTCACAAGCCATTTTATGAACTTAGTGAGGAACAAAAATTCCTCATCTGGACAGGAAATCAATATTTCGAAGGCTTAAACCAGTTTTTCAAGCACCTTGAAGAGGGCAGCTACAAAATACAATACCGGGTAATGCTATCGCGCTACCGAGGAAAAACAGTGTGTCCCGAATGTAAAGGAAGCCGTTTAAAAAAAGAAGCTGGCTATGTTAAAGTTGCGGATAAATCGCTTCAGGAGTTGGTATTAATGCCTGTTTCCGAACTAAAGGAGTTCTTCCTTAATATGAAACTGAGCGATCATGAAAAACAAGTTGCCAAACGTATCCTTATAGAAATCAACAACCGCCTGGAATTTTTGGATGATGTAGGTTTGGGCTATCTTACACTTAACCGCTTATCGTCAACGTTATCGGGTGGCGAGTCGCAGCGCATCAACCTGGCAACCTCGCTTGGAAGTAGCCTGGTTGGTTCGCTTTATATTTTGGATGAACCAAGTATTGGTCTGCATTCGCGAGACACAGAAAAACTGATAAAAGTATTACGACGCCTGCAAAAAATTGGAAATACAGTACTGGTCGTTGAACATGACGAAGAAATTATTCGTGCTGCCGACGAAGTAATCGATATTGGTCCAATGGCCGGACAACACGGTGGAGAAGTTGTTTTTCAGGGAACACATACCGACTTGATTAAAAATCCGAAGAGCCTTACCACAAAATATCTCACAGGCATTGAAAATATACCTGTTCCGACTCAACGCCGAAAATGGACGAACTCCATTCAAGTTATTGGTGCACGCGAAAACAACCTCAAAAATGTTACTGTTAAATTTCCGTTGAATACTTTAACGGTAATTACCGGGGTCAGCGGATCAGGAAAGTCTTCACTTATTTCAAAAATCCTCACTCCTGCCCTGACTAAAATTTTGGGGGGATATGGTGAAAAAACCGGTCATCACGATGCGGTTTTAGGAGACTATAAAATGATCAATGCCCTTGAGTTCATCGACCAAAATCCTATCGGGAAATCGTCGCGCTCAAACCCGGTTACCTACCTGAAAGCTTACGACGAGATACGAAAATTACTGTCGGAGCAGCAGGCGGCAAAAATACAGGGTTTAAAACCATCTCACTTTTCGTTTAACGTTGATGGTGGACGTTGCGACGAATGCCAGGGTGAAGGTACAATTAAAGTAGAAATGCAGTTTTTGGCCGACGTTTACCTGCTTTGCGAAAGTTGCGGCGGAAAACGTTTTAAAGAAGATATTTTAGATGTAAAATACCAGGATTTAAATGTAGACGACATTCTTAATCTGACCGTAAATGCAGCCATCGAGCTCTTTAAACAAGGCAAAAGTTCAACGGAAAAGAAAATTACCAAACGCCTGCAACCGCTACAGGATGTAGGTTTAGGCTACATAAAACTGGGGCAGGCATCGAGCACATTATCGGGAGGTGAAAGCCAACGTGTAAAACTGGCTTCCTTTCTGGCAAAGGAAAAAGATTCACCAACGCTGTTTATTTTCGATGAGCCAACAACTGGTTTGCATTTTCATGATATCCGAAAGCTACTTGATTCATTCAATGCACTAATTTCGCGTGGTCACTCCATACTTATCATTGAGCACAACATGGATGTTATTAAATCCGCCGACTGGATTATCGATCTCGGACCGGAAGGTGGAGATAAAGGCGGGCAACTTGTTTTTGAAGGTACTCCTGAAGATTTGATCAAGGAGAAAAATTCGTATACAGGAGAAGCTTTAAAAGAAAAATTATAAATAAAAGAGCCGCCCTGTTAAGGCGGCTCTTTACCATTAAAATCTCACTATTTAAACAGCTGCATCTTCTACTACAACCGGTTTAATCACTGAACTTTTAGCAATGTTATCAGCTATCGGACAACGAGCTGCAATATCATTCAAAAGACTTTGTTTCTCTTCTTTTGTCAAGTCTGCATCAATTGCCACATAGCTTCTAATCTCGGTAAAACCGGCACGTCCTTCACTTGTTTTTCCAAGCAGGAAATCTTTGTCAATATCACCTTCAGCAGTTACGCTTATACCATTCAAATTTATCCTCCGCTGCTGAGCAACTATGCGCCCAACGGCACAAATACATGCTGGTAACGAGCACAAAAAAATTTCCAGTGGATTTGGTCCTTCATCGTTTCCGCCAGCCATTTTGGGTTGGTCGATTACAAACGGATGCGAACAATTAATTTTAGTTGAAAAGCTGCGGCCCATTTCTCCGCTCACCTTTATCGTTGAAATTGCCATTATAATTAGTTTTTGAGTTATAATGAACAAATGTAATTAAAATACCTATCCATTCTATTGACTAAAGTCATCGTTGGGTATGTAATTTCATAAAAATCCACTATTCGTTTTTTACTTTTCAGTTTTAGTAGAATTAAAATTAACGGAAAAAGAAGAATAGCTAAAGTATAGCTAATCCAGAACTTAAAGGCGATTTGGGTTACCATGAAATGTAAAGACAATAAAAAGTCAGAAAAAAATGCGTAAAAACCGGATTCGTTTAGTTTTATTCTTCATTGCTGTTTTCAACAAGTATAGGTAAACGCTTCCACTCACGGTAAAGTATAAATCCAACCACAATTGCCGACATAGTATCTGCAACCGGATAACTAATCCAAATCCCGTCGATATCGAAAAAACCCGGTAATATATAAATAAGAGGAATTAGCATAATCACCTGACGAAAAACAGTTGCGAACATGGAAAGGCCTGCTTTGCCAATTGCCTGAAAAAAATTGGAAGCCACCACCTGAAATCCGACAACTGGTAACGCCAAAATAACCAAACGTAATCCTCGCGTTGCAATATTATACAGCACTTGGCTATCGTTATTAAAAACCATAACAATATAGCCAGGAAAAGCCTCAATTAAAGCATACGAAACTATGGCAATCAGCGTGGCAGCAATAAGTGTAATCTTTAAAGTATCTTTTATTCGCTGAATCGATTTCGCCCCGTAATTAAACCCGATGATAGGCTGCGAAGCCATATTCAGCGCAACAATAGCCATAATTATCAGCGTTAGCACAGAGTTTATAATTCCCATTGCACCAACAGCCAGATCGCCCCCAAAATCAATTAGTTTTTTATTTAGCAGTCCCTGAACAAAACTTCCGGCAATTTGCATCGAGAAAGGAGCCATACCAATGGCCAGAATTTCAAGCGTAATTCCCCAGTTAATCTTTAAATGTTTAACCCTCATCCTTATAACAGCCCGTTTACTTTTAATAAAATGGTACAACACCCACACCATTAAAACAAACATCGATATAATTGTAGCATAAGCTGCTCCTTTTACGCCCATATCAAGGCCAAAAATAAAAATAGGATCGAGAATAATATTGGTTGCCGAACTCAATAGCATAGAGACCATGGCCACCCGCGCATTTCCTTCGGAGCGAATAACGTTGTTTAACGAAAAACCTATCGTCATAAAAGCCACACCGCCAAGAATAATATCGAGGTAATCGTTGGCATATTGAAAGGTTTCATCGGTTGATCCAAATGAACGAAGTATTGGTACTTTTAACGCGTAAATAACCACCATAATCAGCACCGAAGCCACAATCATCAGAATAAAACTGGTTCCAAGTGTCTGTTCCGCTCTTTCCATATCCTTTTTCCCCAGATTTATGGACACATAAACACTGGTACCAATTCCGATGAGCATACCAAAACCCATCATTATAAGCATAACCGGAAAAATTACCGAAATACCCGACAAAGCTTCGGCTCCAACTCCCTGGCCAATAAATATTCTATCTACAATATTGTATAACGCATTTACAAAAACACCAATAAACGCAGGGATGAAATATTTAAGCATAAGGCGCCCCACATGGGCCTCTCGTAATTCGTCAACGTTCTTCATGAGGAGCACAAAGGTAACGAATATGCGAAAACATTTACACTCCACCTTTGTTTTAGCGTATTTTAAACATTAAATTTGCTTGCTCTGAATAATGAAATATGAATAAGACAAAAATTAATACGACAATAAAAACCCAGCTTTTTTCGGCTGATAAAGATCAGGTACTGGCTGCACTTAACAAACTAAAAGAAAGTGGCAATAAAGATTACCTGCCCATTTTATTTGAATTAATGGTGGCCGGCTGCGAGGCGGAAGTGGAAAGGCAAATTCAGAGATTGCTCGGAACAGTAAAAGATAAAGAAACCATTCCCGTATTTATAAATGCCCTGCAAGAAGAACATTTTAAGCCAATTCGAAAAAACATAGCAACTGCTTGCTGGCAGAATGGACTTGATTTTTCGGATAAAATTGAGGTTTTTGTCGACTTGGTAATTAACGAAAACTGGGAAACCGCTTTCGAAGCATTCACAGTAATTGATAATATGGAAACATTACCTTCGGCAGAAGTGATGAAGCCATTAAAGCTAAAAATAGCTGCCGCGTTAAAAGTTGCCAACGAACAACAAGCTTATCTGCTTGAAGAGCTATTAAAACTATCCACCTGACAGTTATTTACCTTGCGCAATGCACTAAAAATATTCATTTGGGTTATCCTGCTATTTTCAGGATGGGCAGTTAGTGCGCAACATGAGACTTACCTTCTGCCTTTTGACAACCGGATTGAAATAAATCCCGCACTGGCCGGATTAAATAAGAACAGTTCGTTTCACACCGGCAATCAGTATCACTATGTAAACAGCAAACAAACTTACAACCTCTTTTATGCATCGTGGGATGCGTATTCCAATAAATTAAAAGGAGGTGTGGCCCTGAATTTCAACCAGGGGATGTTGAGCGAACAAAACATTAGTACCTCATCAATTGGTTTTTACTATTCGGGGTTTCCCATTAAAACAAATAACAGTAAAATACTTTTATCTGCAGGAACTGAAGTGCTTGCCGCAACCAAACACTGGATAGTTTCGTCGCTCGACAATATTATTCCCCAAGATGGAGAAACATCAATAAATCAGGGAGAATCCTTTTTCCGTTATTATATACTGAAACCAAAAATTAGCTTCCTATGGACGAACAGTACCATACAGTTTGGAGTAACCACAGCAGTTACACACACCAGAGATGTTGCTTATAAGTCGGTAGATCCAACAACAAGCTTGGGATATACGCTATATATTTCGAAAAAGGTTGACAAAAGAGTTCGCGACCTTTACTCACGACCTTTTCAGATGTCGCCGGAACTGGTTGTTTTCTACCACGAAGAAGCTTTTATTGCCCGATTGCGACTACTTGCAGAATATACTGATAAAACATTGGGCGTTTTCGTTCAAAACAACTTTACAAACAATATTCATACTTTGGGAGGAACAATTGGATACCGACATAATTTTGCGCGCCTCAACCTGAATGCAGGAATGGGTATCCCAGGCATTTCAGATTATAACGCTTTTATGTGCGAGTTATCGTTTAATATTATTGTTCCGCCTTTTAGCCATTCAAAATATAATCCCTGGGCACCTACAAAAAAATAAATCACAACATCGCTATCTCTTTCACATAAAATATTTTAAAACCGATCTCATGTTAATTTGAATTTGTATTTTCACCACTCATTTTAATCGGGATAAACTTAATGTACTTTAAAAAACTTCTATTTGCTTTACTAGTATTGCCATGTGCAGTTTTTGCTCAAGATCCCGGTTATTCGCAGTTTTTTGCGAATCCTCTTCACTTAAATCCGGCTTTTGCCGGAACCACCGAACTTCCCCGGATGGTAATTAATTACCGTAACCAGTGGCCAGAAAAAGGAAACTCGTTTACCACCTATTCCCTTTCTTACGATTTCCTTTTGAAAGAACGAAATGCCGGAATTGGATTTCAGGCGTATCACGACCGCGAACCAAATAATATAATAACAACAAGTGCTGCAATTGCAACGTATTCTTACCATCTGCAATTGGGATTGGAAAGTTTTATGACGCTGGGACTAAATGCCGGACTTGTGAGAAAACAATTCGATACCAATGGATTGATATTCCCGTCAGAGATTAATCAGCTTTCAGGAGTTATTACGGGCTCAACCGAGGCCAACCTTTACGAAGGAAGCAAAACCTACCCCGATTTTGCCATTGGAGCAGTAGGCCAGCACCGTCAGGTATTTTGGGGAGCCAGCCTGCATCATTTAACCACACCTGATGAGTCAATTCATCAGGGAGATAACAAGGGAAAAGTTCCGATGAAAATCACGGTACATGCAGGTACCCGACTGCACAAGTTTCACCACGCTTTATTATCGCGGCGTTTTACGCTTTCGCCAAATATACTTTACCAACAACAAGGATCGTTTAAGCAGCTTAATCTTGGAATTTATATGATTGAAAAATCATTTTTGTTTGGAGCTTGGTTCAGGAATAACATCGACACACGACCTGACGCTATAATTGCTTTAATTGGCTTTGCACGCGAGAAATTTCAGTTCGGATACAGTTTCGACTACACCCTTTCTGAACTTTCTAATTACAGCTATGGATCACATGAATTATCAATTACATTTTTTGTAGGAGCCAAAGGAGAACATAAAATCAGAAATAAGCTCCTTATTCCCATGCTTTAGTTTTTGTTGTGTATTTTTTTTCATCATGGTGCAGCTGCCATGGTACAACAAAATGTTCCTCGGAGTGAAAATGGTGTTGTTTTTTTATTGGCCGATACTCCTTAAATACACAATATTCTTTTTCGGAATAAAAACCGAATTTAAATTTAGACATCATCTTTTCTTGTTTTTTTCAATTTACTTCAATATCTCAAATCGTACTCTATTGTCTAAAAATCAATTTTGAAACAACAGTTGTTTATACGGTTTTATGAAAGTAAAAGATACTAAGAAAGCAGATGAAAATCAATAAATTTAACACATTTTAGTGCAATCGATTGTATTAGAACAACAGGGTTATATTGCCTTTTTGTTTGTGCGAATCGCCCATAATATCGCTATATTCCAGCACCCATGTATACACTCCCGAAGGAGCAAAATTACCATTACGCATTTTACCATCCCAGCCTTGTTCCTGGCTGTTCGATTCGAAAATAAGTTCGCCCCACCGATTAAAAATTAATAGGTTGTATCCATCGTTTACAACGCCTTTAGCATGCAACCTAAACTCCTGATCTTCCGGCAAGCTCGCATTGGGAGAAAAAGCCGTTGGAGGATTTATTTTATCAAAAACAACACTTATCTGTTTTACAATGGTATCGGCGCAGCCAAAACTGTTAACGGCCTCAAGCGTCATATTATAAACCCCCATATCCTCGTATGAATGAACAGGGTCTGTTTCGGCGGAATATGTGCTGTCGCCAAAATCCCAGAGATACAATGTAGCGGCATGAGAGGTATTGGTATAGTCCACCTGTGAATCGGTTATCTTTGCTTCCTCAGGAACAAAATTGAATCCGGCGGTTGGCACAGGATATACCTTTACCAGGGTATCATAAACAGCTGTATTTTCGCATCCGTTAACGTCGAGCACCGTAAGACTGATATCGAAAGCTTTACGCAAATCATCCGGATTAAAAAATTTGTGATTTGGATTTTCATCGTAAGAAGTACTCCCATCATTAAAATTCCAAAGATATGATTTGGCCGGCTTACTGTTTTTTGCAGAAAACCCGGTAATTAACGGCGAGCACCCCTCCTTGTTAACAACCTCGACAATAATATTAGGTTTTACCTTTACTTCCAGCGCCAACGACGAGTCTACACATCCCTGTTCATTTACTGTTAATGCTACCGAACGATCAATATTTTCAAATCCCAGCGGAATGGTAACGCTATCTAAGCCAATTCCCGATTCAAATTCCACATCGTTGTAATACCACGTATATTCGGTCGGCTCGAAGTTTTCTTCCGTATACGACAGATGGAGGTTATAGCCGTAGCATTCGCTGGAATCGAGATCGAAAATTGCTTCAGGTTGGTTATGGAATTCAAACATTACCGTATCGGTGTACGGACAGCTTGCTTCATTGATGGTATTTAGCTGAAAAAAGTATTGCCCAAAAGAATCCACTGCAATTGTTGGTTGTAACAAAGTTGGATTTGTAACATTTGCATCAGAATCGAGCGGAATCAGGTCAACCAGTGGATCAGAATCCTGGAAAAAAAGATCTATCGTTGCTTCCTTAGTCCCACAGAAGAAAGTTCTTACCCTACTGTAATCCAGTTCCGGGCGATGACTTTCACGTACTTCAATATAAGCTGTCGCCGACAGTTGCAACTCAAGGTTTTCCATTCCACCAAACTCCACCACATATCCCTGAGGATAATAATAACCATCAGGCTTAAGTTTATCTCCCTCGTCTGAGAGATCGTTCCACGACTTCTTTCTTCCTCCCGGATCAACAACCATGTGCGCATAATCTTCATCATCACCCCAACTTTTTTGCACATTATTGGGTTCACCATTATTCCAATAGGCAAATCCAAACGCCGTTCCTCCGGAAGTGCCCCTCCAGAAAAGTGTTCCTGCTTCGGGCCCGGTTTTCCAGTACCAATCCCCTTCCTTATCGGCATCGCTTCCACCTATCCACCCAACACCGTCAATTTTCGAATAAATAAAATCATTTTCAATGCTGGATATAATTGTAGCTAAATACCCCTGAAGCCCATAGTATGTCTTTTTTTCGGCTTCTGCTTTGGCCACTGTCCATCTAATTCCGCGTTTAGTTACATATTGGTAAAAATGTTCCGTAGCCGGTAAATAATCGGCATCAAGCAAACTAATTGCAAATTCTCTGGTGCCAACACTCCTTGTCCCACTCAAATTATAGTAAAACACTTTTGAAATGGCTTCCCGGTATTGTTCGTCGGTACCCACGCCACTTATTTCCAGGGTTCCTTTTGCATCATCCCAATTATACTCCAACGGAGCAACCTTATCATAGCCAAGCTTGTCTTCCCCTTGCAGATAATTGACAATCGATACCTGCATTCCTTTATCAGCAGCATCAATCTGAATATTTTGTAAGGAGATATGAGGGGCTACATAAACCGAGTCGGAGCAATAAATAATCGGATCGGTGTCGGTATTCTCAATTACCGGAACATTTTGCCCAAAAACAAAACCGGTATTTCCCAGAAACCCAAAAAGAACGCCAAGAAATACCGGTTTTAGTTTTATCATCTTGTAAGTAATTATTTTCTATTCGAAAAATATTTCATGAATTGCGAGCGCTCGTAAACCATCGGATCGGGTATGTTTTTATACGAAAGACGACCTCTGAAATCTTCTATATTTTTAAAGTTCCACTTCTTCATAAATGCGGTTAAATCGTCTAACATATCGGTAACCACTTGCGCACCATTAACATACAGCGTAGAACAAAGTTGCGCGACCTGTGCACCAGCCAGCAACTGTTTAATTACCGCATCGCCATTGTGGATTCCGGTTGAGGCAGCAATATCCAAATGCGTAACCGAAGATGAAACAATACCTACCCAGCGCAACGAACGACGCAAATCGGATGGAGAGCTAAACACTTCGGAGGCTACCAGTTCCAGTTTATCCAGGTTGATATCAGGCTCGTAAAAACGGTTAAACATTACCACCCCTGCAGCACCGTTGGCTTTTAGTTTGTCGGCCATTCCAATAATATTGCTGTGGTTTAAACCAAACTTCACCGAAACCGGAATACTCACTTCGCTTTTTACCTTTTCCAATACATCGAGGTAAAGTTGTTCGATCATTCCCGGCTTTTCATGACGATCAGTCGGCAAATAGAAAATATTCAGTTCGATGGCATCAGCACCAGCTTCTTCAAAATTTTTAGCAAAAGTGGTCCACTCTTTCGACGACACACAGTTTACACTGGCGATAATCGGAACATCAACCGCTTCTTTTGCTTTTTTTACCAGCTCCAGATGTTTGGTTACCGTATTATCGCGCATATAATTTCGGATGTAATCTTCGGCCTCGGGATAGCCAACATTATGCTGATCTTTAGCCAGCATATTGGTCACCTCGTTGTTTATCTGCTCTTCGAAAATCGATTTAAGCACAATAGCACCAATACCGGCATCGGCAAGTTCTTTAATTTTTTCAACCGAACTGGTTAGTCCCGAACTGGCGGCAACCAAAGGATTTTTCAGCTTTAGTCCGAGGTATGAAGTCTCTAAATTTGCCATAATAAAAGTTTATAGTTTGCAGTACAGCTTTTAAGGTAGAAATAATTCCGTGCCCTCAACCGCTGTCTCTATTTCAATAAATCTGTCTGTTTTAATAGTTTCGTGCTCCAAAAATTTTACTTCCCACACGAATCATCGTGCTTCCCTCCTCAACAGCAATAGGATAATCGCCTGACATGCCCATTGAAATCTCAGTAAAAAATTTGAAATCGGAAAAGTATTTATTTTTTAGCGAATTAAAAATACTTTTTAACACGCGAAATTCATTCCGTATCTGATTCTTTTCATCGGTGTAGGTAGCCATCCCCATCACTCCAACAACTCGTACATTTGTTAGCTGCTTAAATGCATCGGACGACAGTAAAACATCGGCCTCATCAGGCGACAAACCAAACTTTGTAAGTTCTTTGGCAATATGAAATTGCAACAATACATCGATTACCCGATTATTTTTAAGAGCCTCTTTGTTGATAGTTTTTAAGAGTTTAATGGAATCAACTCCATGAATAAGCGAGATAAACGGAGCAATATATTTGACCTTGTTGGATTGCGGATGACCAATAAAATGCCACTCGATATCTTTGGGCAGTTCTTCGTATTTTTTAGCTAGATCCTGTACTTTGTTTTCACCAAAAATGCGTTGACCAACGTTGTAGGCTTCCAAAATATCCCCGTTGGGTTTTGTCTTTGAAACAGCTACCAAACGTACATTTTTAGGCAAACTTTCCGCAATTTCTTTTATATTTTTCCCAATATCCATTCCTCGCACGAATTTGACGTAAAAATAGAAATAAAGTTGGAAACCCTTCAATGATCGGGATTCAAAGTTGGAACAGAAAGTATCGTGCTTTTTAATATTTTTGCAGCACAGCATGAAAGGAAGCAAAACGATAATATCGGAAATGAATGAACTGGGCCGCAGAAAAGAGGCCTTTGTTTTTGTAATCGATTTTGACACCACAAAAGCAAAGCTTTTCAAACCCGACGAAACGGATAAAATATGGTGGAAGGCAAATAATCAATCAAATTTAGCCCCACCAATAACTGATGAAAAAGAAATAAAATGGGAAACTGAGCCGGTTTCATTCATTCATTATAAAAAGGGATTTGATCTTGTTCAGCACCACATTCACAACGGCGATACATATTTGCTGAATTACACGCAGCCAACAAGGGTAAAAACCAACCTCTCGTTGGAAGAAATCTTTAACCACAGCGAGGCGCGTTATAAAGTACTGCTGAAAGATGAATTTGTATGTTTTTCGCCCGAGAGATTTGTACAGATCGATGCCGGAAAAATTTCGTCGTACCCCATGAAAGGAACGATGGACGCATCGTTGCCCAATGCCAAAGAACGTATTTTGAACGACTCGAAAGAGCTGGCAGAGCATAATACCATTGTAGATTTGATACGAAACGACCTGAGCCTGGTAGCCGAAAATGTAACAGTTGAAAAATTTCGTTACCTCGAGCGACTTAAAACCAATCAGCGCGATTTGTGGCAGGTGAGTTCGAAAATAAGCGGCGATCTGCCCGAAAACTACACTGAACAAATTGGCGATATTATTTTTAAAATGTTGCCGGCCGGATCGATTTGCGGTGCGCCAAAAAAGAAAACCGTGGAGATTATTAAAACTGCCGAAAACTTCGACCGAGGTTTTTATACTGGTATTTTTGGCTATTTCAACGGGCAAAACCTCGATAGCTGTGTGCTGATTCGCTACATAGAAAAACAGGAAAACCAACTGGTCTACAAAAGCGGCGGCGGAATAACCTATTTGAGCAATGCCGAAAGCGAGTATGAAGAATTGGTGAAGAAGGTTTATATTCCGGTTTTGAAGAACTAAGAGACTGAGGGGCTGAAGGATTAAGTTGCGAATGCTTTAATGCTAAAATAGTTGATCTCCTTTGTGGAATGTTGTAGTTAAAAGAAAACTAATGGAAATTGAGAAACTTGTAGCTTTTAGAAAAAATGCAACTACTGGAAACCATAAAATGTAAAGATGGGAAACTCTACAACCTGGAATATCACCAAGCGAGGTTTGATGTGTCCCAAATGAAATTCTTTCCAAATGCGCCAAAGCAGAAGTTGAAAGAACTGATTGAAATACCTGCAAACTGCCAAGAAGGGTTATTTCGCTGCCGTGTGGTTTATGCCGAACAGGTTAAAAAGATAGAATTCATGCCTCATCAATATCGCTCCATCAACACTATCCGCCTGATTGAAGATAACAGCATTGAATACAGCAGTAAATACGCCTACCGCAAACAACTGCAGCATTTGTACGAGCAGCGCGGCGATTGCGACGATATCCTCATCGTACAAAACAATTGTATTACTGATAGTTCCACTGCTAATCCCATTTTTTTCGATGGCGAAAAATGGTGGACACCCGACACTCCCCTGCTTCCCGGAACACAACGTGCCCGCTTACTTGCCGAAAACAAAATTTCGGGTTGCCATATTACAATTAACGATCTGCCCAGGTTCAAAAAAATAGGATTAATAAACGCCCTGCAGGATATGGAAGATATGCCGGTTTTACCGCTTGAAAGGATTAAGAATTATAAAAATGAAACGCTCCCTTAAATCGATTATAAATGATAGCATTTCACTTATTAACTAACAGCAATGCAAATAACACACATAAAATTATTCATATTTGTTAAGGAATAAAATTCTTACGAATTTAAAATTCAAAAGAAACTCTGCTATTGCTCTCACAAACATTGAAAAACGCTTACAAACTGTGCAAAATACAATAATAAATATTAGATATGCCGGTAAAAAAAATGAATAAGACAACGAGAATTAAAGAAACCGTTTTACATAGTTTCATTAAAAAATACTAAATTTGGAACGGTTTTAAATTAGTAGAATAATATAGAACTTAAATAATAACCAAACAAAAGGAGAAGAGGATCCTTATGTTTTAAAGTCCCGATTATACAAACAAACCCTAATGTCTGTATAAAATTACAATCGGTATTTTGAAACACTTGTTTGAAACTATGGACATTTTTTCATAACAACTATTTTTTATTGAAAGTGTAGAAGATAAAAACAGGATCATGCATATGCATACATATAACTATGTCTCAACATGAACCCCAAATCCCTTTACAGAAAGTTACCTTAACCAAAAACAGACAATAATGCAACATCAATCAAACAGGAAATTCTCAGTAAATCTAAGTTTTGAAGAAGTACGATTGCCTCCTTTTGAAGATATATTAATACTTGGGAAGAAATGTCCCCAGGGGAAAATTGGAGTATATAAATCGTTTGAATTCTTGGTTCCTGATGAATTCCAGGTATTTGAGATTGACCATGATAATATTGAAGCTGTATTTATAAACAGGAAGGTTTTAAAAAAACTCGACAAAGACAGCATAATTAAAATTCTAGACAAAAAAGTATTCCCCTATATTTCTGCTTCAGAAATACTTAAAGTAGATTTTAAACTAAAAATTTTTTACGACTCATTTGAATGTGAACTCTAATGAACATCGAAAAATACATATCTGACACATATCCTGTAGTAACTCCTTATGAAGGTACTAATTCAGTTACTCCGAAACTATTGGAGCAATGCTACCTGGTGGTTATTGATGACCAAAAGAAATATTGTGGCATTTTAACTCCCACCGACATAATTGAGCGTCCCCATAAATTAGTTATCGACTGTATTGGAAAAAAAGAATGCCTATCGCTAAATGATACAACCTTAACTGCAATCAAAAAATTTCGCGATACCCATTGTAGTGTTTTACCTGTTATTAATGAAAAAAAACTTGTTGGCGTAGTTGACAAGAATAAAATCCTGACCAATTATGAATCCATAATTAATGACCTTTATAATAAATCATTAATTTCCCACAAAGCAAAATCATTATTCATAAAAAATCTTTCTCATGAAATTAGAACTCCCTTAAACGGAGTTCTTGGTTTTATTGACATTATTGTAGATTTAGACACTAATAACACAGAAAAGAAAGATATTTCAAAACTTATAAAGAAATCAGCTGATCGTTTTCTTTTTATAATGGATGATCTCGTTGAATTATCGCTACTTGATGCAGGAGATAATATAGCACTTGAAAAGAATAATATTATTATAGACGATATTTTCCAGGAATTAAAAGACTATTTTTCAGAATTAGTACAATTACAAAACAAACCATTCACAATTACAATTTCAACCCCTGATCTTCGCCAAAAGATAATTACAGACAGAAAAAAACTAAAACATATTCTGTTCCACCTAATCGACAATGCGATAAAATTCTCTGATGATAATAACATCGTTTATGGCTATAAAATTGAAAAAGAAAATTGGATTGAATTTTTTGTAAAAAACAGAAGCCAACAAGTGCCTGATGAAATTAAAGCTAAAATGTTTGAATTTTTCGAGAAACAGGAAACTGTTGGAAAGGAGATAAACTTCGGACTTGGCATTGGATTATCATTAGTAAAAAAGATAACAGAAGCATTAGGAGGCGAGGCAAAAGTTGAATTTATAAAAGACGAAATTGCATGTTATTTCAGTCTCCCAATTGACGTTGCTTAAAGTAAATTACAACAGAAATCTGTTGGTTCCAAGCAACTAAGGTTCATTCTTTTACATAATCGAAGTCTCGAAATAGCAATCAACTGAAGTTAATAAAGACAGAATTTTAAATCGATGATGAGAAATTGTTTTTATCAACTTTCAAGGACATATTTATTTCAGCATCAATAAAATTGATCGTAGTTTCGCAAATTCATGTTAAGATAGATTCATTAGTCAATTAACAGCAGAGAATTGTTGAAACGACTTGAGTTGCGCAAAAAAATCTTTCAAACACTAGTAATTTGCAATCCATTCCCTAAGCAAAAGGCGAACTAAATAGTAGAAATTTAAGACCAAGACCGAAACATCTTGCTTTACATCCGGAAATCACTTTTCCACAGCACAAATCTTTCCGGTTGAAATAAGGATTCAACTTCTGCCAGAAAGGTGGTAAAGTTGGGTAATCCACGTTGAACTTGTTTGGTTGCATCGGGTCCAACCCCAACAAACATTTGCTTTAACTCGTTCGCCCGAACTATGGCAGCATCAACAAACTGTTTTTTCTTTAAAGCCTTCATATATTGATAAAGCAACCCGGGAACAGGCACTGCATACATATAGCCGGGCTGCACATTAGTGCGGTAGATGTTTTTAAATGCCTCTTCTGCCTTTTCCAATTTACCAGCAAAAACCAAAGCCATTGCCAGGCTGTACCAATCGTGCCGATAGTTTCCTGTTCGGCAAGCCTTTTCTAGATACTCCAGGCTTTCCTCGTATTTCTTACGTTTGTAAAGCGCTAATCCACATAGCCGGTTGGCCCGGAAATTCATTTCCCTATTTCGTGAATTTACCAATACTCGTCCAAGCTTTAACGCCTCCTGGTAGCTTCCTCCATTTAAAGCATGCTCAGCCTTATTTAATCGTCGTTTTTTTAACAGCACTAAATGTATATTCAAAACTTATTATGTAGTTATAAAACTTTATTTATGAGGAATCAAATGAAATAATTTTACCATTCAAATGTTACCGATTCTCCTTTTGCCAAATCAATTTCTTTTTCTTTTCCCTGGCAAACCAGTTTTGTACTTCCTCCTGCTTTTGCTAAAATAGTAACGCTATTTAATTTTCCGTCGCTCCAATCCATGGCTATTTCGTAACCGCCGCGTGCACAAATTCCACTAACTGAACCTGCAGTCCATACATCGGGTAAAGCAGGTAATAAATCGATACGGTTTTGGTGCGACTGCATCAACATTTCGATAACTCCTGCCGAGCCTCCAAAGTTGCCGTCAATTTGGAATGGTGGATGTGCATCGAACAAATTCGGGTAAGTTCCCCCACCCTGACTATACAGCGTATCGTTGCCCGAAGGATCGACATAGCTCAGCAGTTCGCGGTACATTTTGTAAGCACGATTACCATCGAGCAAGCGCGCCCACAGATTAATACGCCATCCTTTCGACCAACCGGTTGTTTCATCGCCTTTAATTTCGAGCGACGTTCTGCAGGCTTCTGCCAGATTCGGAGTTTGACCAGGAGTGATATGATTGCCCGGATGTAAACCAAACAAATGCGACTGATGACGATGTTTGGGCTCGGCATCTTCCCAGTCGTAGTACCACTCTTGCAGGTTGCCCTTTTTCCCAATCTGGTAAGGATACATTTTTGCCAAAGCCTGTTCCATCTCATTCCTGAATTCATCATCCGTATTCAGAACTTTGGAAGCCTGAATGGTCTGCAAAAAACAGTCTCTTATCATTGCCAGATCGGCTGTTCCGCCATAGAGTGTAGCTCCATGATAACCTCTATCGGTTATATAAACATTCTCAGGCGAAGTAGACGGCGAAGTGATCAAATTGCCATTTTTATCTTCCACCAGCCAGTTTAAACAAAATTCGGCAGCACCCTTCATTAGAGGGTAACCTTCTTTTTTCAGAAAATCAATATCTTGTGTAAACTGGTAGTGTTCCCACAAATGTGTAGACAACCACGGCCCGCTCATATTCCAGCAAGCCCATACCGGATCGCCCTCGCCAAAGCCACCTACAGGGTTGCTCATGGCCCAGATATCTGAATTATGACATGATGCCCAGCCCTTATCAACGCCATAAAATGTTTTTGCCGTGATAGCTCCGGTTTTTGCCACATTGCCAATAAACGACAATAACGGACGATGCATTTCACTCAGATTCCCGGTTTCGGCCATCCAGTAATTTTCTTCAAGATTAATATTCAGCGTATAATTACTGCTCCATGGCGGTTGCATATGCGGATTCCAAAGTCCTTGCAGATTGGCCGGCACTCCTTCGGTTCGCGAGCTGGCAATTAGCAAATAGCGTCCGTACTGAAAATACAGCACTTCCAGATTTTTATCTTCGGCTCCGCTAAAATATCTTTTCAAACGTTCATCAGTGGGAAGCTCCGGAGCTGTTGTTTCTCCTAAATCAAGCTGAACACGACTCATTAACGAATTGTAATCGGCAATATGCGCTTCTTTAATTTGCTCAAAACCTTTTTTGTCTGCATCATTCAATTGTTTCTGCGCAATGGCTTTATTATTCGCCCCTTCTTTAGCAGGATCTTTATCAAAGCCATTAAAACTGGTGGCTATTGAAACATAAAGTACTGCTTCGTTTGCCCCGGAAACCGTTAATACGTTATCTGTATACATGGAGTTACCTCCTTTATTCTCCACTTTCATATAAGTTGAAAAGCGTGTCCCTCGGTTTTCATCAAATTGAATTGGCTCCTCATCTCCTTCATAATAATTAGGAAATGCCTGATAAGGTGCATATCCCTCAACCTTTAATACTTCTTCGTCTGCCGTAGTATTAAAGCGCAATTGACTGTTGAACTTAACAGCAAAATTCAGCGCATCTTTTTTATCAGCACTTAGCTTCACCACCATAATTTGATCGGGATACGAAACAAAATATTCTCGTTTATACGTAACATCGCCCACCTTATACGATGTAGTTGAAATAGCTTTATTGATATCCAACTCACGATGGTAATCTTCCACATTTCCATTGTGCTGAAAATCCAGCAACAACGTCCCCAGAGGCGCATACGACTGTGAGTATTTACCCATTAGGTTATGATTTAGTTTATCGGCCAACTCGTAATCATCATTGGCTAATGCCTCCCTAATTTTTGGTACATACTTGTAGGCCTCCGGATTCATATAAGGATCAACCGGCTCGCCCGACCAAAGTGTTATATCGTTCAGGTAAATTTTATCTGATTCCACCCCGCCAAAAACAGAAGCCCCCATTTTTCCGTTTCCAAGCACCAGGCTTTCTTCAAAATAGGTAGCAGGCTTATCGTACCACAAAACATGCTTTGAAGTAGCTTTTTCTCCCACAGACTCCATATTGCACGACTGGCTTAAAACCAGCACCCCAAACAGTAAAAAATTTAAAAGATGGTTGAGTCTAATCATAAAATTATACTTTTCTTAAAATGGTTAATGTCACTTTACGTCGATATACAAAGCGATTGAAATCGCTAAAATAATAAAAAAAGGCCCTGCAATTTTGCAGAGCCTTCACCTAATCTATTATTCAGTTTATTGCTATAAACATTTTTCCGCCGAACCATTACCGTTACCGGTTACTTCCCAGGTATTTCCAGAGTTTAGTAACTCATCAACACAAGTAAGTTTTCGTGTTTGCTGCACTTCTTTAATTTGTGCTTCCATTTCCACATCGTAAACAGGAGCAGGTACTGCACGAATTACACCAAATGCAACCGGAAAATCGGGCAATGCCATATTAATTAATGCCAAATGCAAAGTAGGATCAACTTCCATTGCGTCGTGAACCAGAATATCATCTTCGGTCACACCGTTTTCGCCAATCTTAACTACTTTTAATTTGCCATTCTCGAATACCAAACCTTTTTCGTTTTCAGCACCAAACAACATTGGTTTTCCATGTTCAAGAACCAGTTGTCGATCGGCACGGTGATTAGGATCAGTAATCTCATTATGAATGCCGTTGTTAAAAATCACACAGTTTTGAAGTACCTCAACAACAGATGTTCCTTTATGCTCTGCAGCTTTTTCAAAGATCGACTGGCTCAATTTCAGATTTCCGTCGATTGAACGGGCATAGAATGAACCACGCGCTCCAATCACCAATTGTCCTGGAATAAACGGATCTTCAACAGTTCCGAATGGCGATGTTTTACTCACAAAACCACGGTCGGAAGTTGGCGAGTATTGTCCTTTGGTTAAGCCATAAATGCGGTTGTTAAACAATACCACATTTAAATCAATATTTCTTCTAATCAGGTGAATAAAGTGGTTACCACCAATGGCCATCGAGTCACCGTCTCCGGTCATTACCCAAACACTCAGTTCGGGGTTGGCAGCTTTCACACCCGATGCAACTGCTGTTGCACGACCGTGAATAGTATGGAAACCAAAAGTATTCATGTAATACGGGAAACGCGATGAACAACCAATACCCGAAATTACGGCAAATTTCTCTTTTGGAATTCCCATTCCGGCCATGGTCCGTTGTACAGCATTAATAATAGCAAAGTCGCCACACCCCGCACACCAACGAACTTCGTTCTCGCTTTTAAAGTCTTTTATTGTATATTTTACATCAGTCATTGCTTAGTCCTCCAAAAGTTTTGTAATACTATCTTTTAATTCGCTAACAGTAAATGGCAGTCCTTTTAGTTTGTTGGCCTGATAATAGTTGAACTCAGGCAACTCGTTACGCAAATAGGCTACAAACTGCCCAAGATTCAGCTCGCAAACAATAATCTTTTTGAATTTGCTGAAAACTTCTTTTGTATTTTTTGGAAGCGGCTTAATGTAGTTGAAATGAGCCAGACTAACACTCTTACCTGCCAAACGCATTTCGCGAACAGTGCTTGTTGTATGACCATAAGTACCTCCCCAGCTTACCACCAGCACATCACCTCCGTCTTCGTCGCCACAAACTTCCAGGTCAGGAACCATATCGACAACGCGCTGAACTTTTTCTTCTCTTAGCTCACTGTTTTTCTGGTGATTTTCCGGGTCGTGACTTACGGTACCGGTAATATTCTTTTCTAATCCACCAATTCGGTGTTCAAAACCGGCCATTCCCGGATAAGCCCATTCGCGTGCCAGCGTCGCAACATCGCGTTTATAAGCCTGAAATTCATCGCTATTGTTAGCAACTCGTGGTGTAATTGATGGCAATTCGGCCATTGAAGGAATTTTCCAAGGCTCGCTACCGTTTCCTAAGAAACCATCGGTAAGCAAAATAACCGGCACCATTCTTTCCAATGCAATTTTTGCGGCAAGATAAGCATAGTAAAAACAATCAGACGGTGTGCTGGCTGCCAATACCACAACCGGGCTTTCACCGTTACGTCCGTATAGCGCCTGCATTAAATCCGATTGCTCGGTTTTGGTTGGTAATCCGGTTGACGGGCCACCACGCTGAACATTTACAATAACCAGTGGCAATTCGGCCATAACAGCCAAACCAATTGCCTCTCCTTTTAATGCCAAGCCCGGACCAGAAGTAGAGGTAACGGCAAGGTCGCCGGCAAACGAAGCACCAATGGCCGAACAGATCCCTGCAATTTCATCTTCGGCCTGGAATGTTTTCACTCCAAGGTCTTTTCGTTCTGATAATGCTGTTAAAATATCGGTTGCAGGCGTAATGGGATACGATCCTAAAAACAGTTCCAACCCCGATTTCTCGGCAGCCGCTAAAAGTCCCCACGCTGTAGCATGGTTCCCATTTATATTTCGGTAAGTACCGTTTTCAATTTCTGCCGGATTTACCAAATAACTTGGTGTCATATGCTGCATTGTTAAACCATAGTTATAGCCATCGTGCAACACTTTAATGTTTGAATCAACAACAACCGGTTTTTTCCTGAATTTATTTTTCACAAATTCCTCAACGTAATCCAGTGGGCGATTAAACATCCAACATACCAAACCTAAAGCAAACATGTTTTTGCTTCTCATAACACTTTTGTTATCCAGACCAAAATCCTTCAGTCCCTCTTTTGTAAGACTTGAGATTGGCACCGGAATCTTGAAATAGTCCTCCAATTTGCATTCTGCAAACGGATCGTCGGTTTCAAAATTTGCCTTCTTCAGGTTCTTTTCAGTAAACGAATCTGAATCGTAGATAATAGTGCCACCGGGCTCTAAAAAGCGTGCATTTGCCTTAATGGCCGCGGGGTTCATGGCAACCAACACATTGGCATTATCTCCCGGAGTATTCACTTGTTTCTTTCCAAATTGTACCTGAAAACCCGATACACCTCCTACTGTTCCCTGCGGTGCACGAATCTCGGACGGATAATCCGGAAAGGTAGAAATATCATTTCCAAGAAGTGCAGTGGTGTCGGAAAACAAGGTTCCAGTAAGCTGCATTCCATCGCCGGAATCGCCGGAAAACCTAATGGTAACTTCTTCCAGTTCGATTACTTTAGTTTCTTTCATCTCATTAAAATTTATAGCTTTTAGCTGTATTCGATGTAACTCGCTTTAAATCTCTCTTTTCTGTGCGAAAAATTATATCCGCTCGTTTCATCTCTAAAATATTTGATTTCAATTTTGAAAAAAAACGGTTAACTATCTCTCAACCCCTAATTTTCAAATTTTGGTTATTTTATCTTAAGTCTGTATAATTCATAAAAAAAACGACTCCAAAACTACTAAATCATAATTTTAGAACCGGTTTTCATCAAGGTCGATCGAAATATCTTAAAACAAATGTAACCATTATTTAACAAGATTTGAATGACATCTGTGATAGTTTTTTGGTTTTCTTATTTTTGTAATCAATTTAAAACCAATTCAGATAATGGCTATTATAAAAGAACTCAAAGACAAGACCCCACAAGTAGGAAATGACTGCTTTTTGGCGGAAACAGCTACACTAATAGGAGATGTAGAAATAGGTAACAACTGTAGTATTTGGTACAACGCTGTTATTCGTGGCGATGTACACTACATCAAAATAGGTAATAACACCAATGTGCAAGACAATGCGACCATACACGCGACCTACCAAAAAAGCCCTACCAATATTGGCAACAACGTAACTATTGCACACGGTGCCATTGTTCATGGCTGCACGATTAAAGACAATGTAATGATTGGCATGAACGCAGTTATACTTGATGATGCGATTGTTGAAAGCAATTCGATTATTGCTGCCGGCTCGGTGGTTACAAAAAATACGCGTGTTGAATCGGGAAGTGTTTATGCGGGTGTTCCGGCTAAAAAAGTTAAAGATATCAGCCCTGAGCTGTTACATGGCGAGGTGGAACGAATTGCAAATGCCTACCACATGTATTCAAGCTGGTATAAATAAAGAAGCCTGAAGAAAAGACAAATAAGAACTAAAAATTAAAACAATGAAACCAACCTTACTCATACTGGCTGCCGGAATGGGAAGTCGTTTTGGAGGCCTAAAACAGGTTGAGCCTGTTGGCCCAAACGGAGAAGCTATTATCGATTACACTATTTTCGATGCTATTCGTGCCGGTTTTGGCAAAGTCGTTTTTGTTATTCGCGAAAGTTTTGCCGATGCGTTTAAAGAAAAGTTTGAAGCCAAATTAAGTGGTAAAATCGATGTAGAATATGTTTTTCAGGAATTGGACAACTTGCCTGAAGGATTTTCACTGCCCGAAGGGCGTGAAAAACCCTGGGGAACAGCACATGCAATTCTGGTTGCAAAAAATGTAATTAACGAGCCATTTTGCGCCATAAATGCCGACGACTTTTATGGAGAAGGTGCTTACCGGATTATGGCCGACTTCCTAAACAATTCGGTGCAGGAACAAACTTTTTCGATGATCGGGTACCAACTTAAAAACACCTTGTCGGAACACGGATCGGTTTCGCGGGGTATGTGCACCGTAAATGAAAACGATAACCTGATAAAGATTGTTGAAACACACAACATTTTCAAAAAAGGAGGTGCTGCTGTTACCACCGCAGAAGATGGATCAGAAACCCCTTTAACAGGAAACGAGAGAGTATCGATGAACTTCTGGGGATTTCATCCCTCAATTTTCAAAACACTGGAAAGCAAATTTGTACAATTCCTTAAAACCGAGATTAACAAACCAAAATCGGAAATGTACATTCCTTCAGTGGTTTTCGAAATGATTGAAGACAACGAGGCAGAAGTAAAAATACTGAAAGCCAACTCGCCATGGTTTGGCGTTACCTACAAGGAGGATAAACCAATTGTGGTAAATAAAATTAATGCTTTAATTGAAGAAGGTGTTTATCCGGCGAAACTCTGGTAAAATTTAAAGACATAAACTAAGAAGTCGGAAAGATTGCTTTCCGGCTTCATTTTTCTAACGCTCTAGCTAAACTAACATGACCGATCTAAAAAGCATTGCAGACCACTTTCAACTCGGGGCCGAAATTGAAAACATCAAACCACTAGGTGACGGTTTTATAAACGACACCTTTATTATAAAAACCAAAAACGATGGCCCAAAATATATTCTGCAACGCAAAAACAAGAACATCTTCTCTCCTATCCCCGCGATGATGGAGAATATTCAGAAAGTTTGCACGCACATTAAAAAGAAAGTTGTTGATGCCGGCGGAGATCCGCTGCGCGAGGCAATGACCATTATTCCCACAAAAGATGAAAAGCTATATTTCCTTGATGAAGAAGAGGAGTACTGGGCTGTTTGTCTTTTTATAGAAGATACCATTGCCTACGAAGCTGCAGAAACACCTGAACTGGCGTATGCAGGCGGTAAAGGAATTGGTAGATTCCAGTCGCTTGTAGCCGATTTAAAAGAACCGCTTGTTAACATTCTTCCCGGTTTTCACGACATCCGCTACCGTTTTAAACAGTGGGACGAAGTACTTGCAAAAGATCCGGTTGAAAGAAAAGCGGAAGTAAGCGAAGAAATTTCCTGGATTGAAAGTAGAAAAGCAGAAATGCTGACATTTTGGGAATTGGTGGAAAACGACGAAATCCCAACTCGTATTAGTCATAACGACACCAAAATAAACAATATCCTTTTCGACAAGAAAGGGCAAGTGCTTTGTGTAATCGATTTAGACACCGTACTAAGCAGTACCATTTTAAATGACTTTGGCGATGCTATACGTACTTATACCAACACCGGTTTGGAAGACGATAAAAACCTCCAGAATGTCTCGATGGATATGGATGTTTTTAAAGCCTTTACAAAAGGTTATTTAGAAGAAACAGCCTCATTCCTAAGCCCAAAAGAAATTGAATACCTCGCATTCTCGGCTCGATACATTACCTACGAGCAGGTTCTGCGATTCCTGATGGATTATTTGGATGGAGACAATTATTACAAAACCAAATCTTCCGATCACAACCTGGTGCGCACACGTGCACAATACAAGCTATTAAAAAGTATGGAAGAACAGTTTACAGAAATGAACAGCTTTGTAAAATCATACGTTGCCAAATTAAAGAATTAGCCCCCTCGCTCTTTAAAGATGAATCGTTTTCGCATTTACCTCGCTGCCCATAAATAAAGCCGCTTTACTCTCGAAAGTTGCAGCCGATTCTGTAGTCTGGTATTCCAAACTACTGCCTTTGGTTAAGCGTAGTTCCATTTCAGGATGGCGCTGCAAATAATCAACCAATTTCTCGGCAACAATAGCTCCCTGAGTTAAAATATTCACATCGTCGGGCACGTACTTTTCAATCACATCAATCAATAACGGATAGTGCGTACAACCCAAAATAAGCGTATCAATTGATTTATCTTTCTGAAAAACAGAAGCAATATTTTTCTTAACAAAATAATCGGCACCCGGATTGTCCATTTCATTATTCTCGACCAATGGCACCCACATCGGGCAAGCTTCCTGAACGGTTGATTTCACATGCCCGCCCGACCACTTTTCCAGTTCTATTGGATACGACTCCGAAGCCACTGTTCCCACAGTTCCCAAAACGCCAACATGTCCATTCTGCGTAATCTCGGCCACCTTTTCTACACTCGGCCGGATTACTCCCAATACACGGTTATCCGGAGCCATGTGCGGCAAATCCAACATTTGAATATTGCGCAAAGCCTTTGCCGAGGCTGTATTACAAGCAATTATCACCAAAGGACATCCTTGAGCAAACAAGTATTTTACGGCCTGTAACGTGTAATCATAAACTACATCAAACGACCGTGTACCATATGGTGTTCGGGCATTATCGCCAAGATATAGGAAGTCGTATTCCGGCATCGTTTTTATCAGCTCTTTCAGAACGGTTAACCCGCCGTAGCCGGAATCGAAAACTCCAATTGGAGAAGATTTCATATAATCCAAATCAGTTATTTTTAGCGCTCAGAAACCAGTTGATAAGCTTCATTATAGAATTTACCCAGATTCGACCAGTCGAAATGCATGGCTGCCTCCTCGCAACGATATCGTAAAGCAATCCTGTCGCGGCGCGATAAGTTTACAAACTCGAACAACATGTTTGCGAGCTCTTCAGCTGCCCGGTTAAAATTACCGTCTGTCCTATCAATAATAAACATCCCTTTGTCATCGTGATCGTCAATATTGTTTACCACATAATCGCCAAATCCGGCCAGATTACTGGTTATCGATGGCAACCCACTGGCCAAACATTCAAGTGGTGTATACCCCCATGGCTCATACATACTCGGAAAAATACCGAGATGACATCCACGCACAAACTGTGTATAATCCATTTTAAACAACGGGTTCGTTGTTGAAATAAAATCCGGGTGATAAACAATTTTAACTTTATCATGCCGATTATTCACCAAATTTGAGGTACGCAGAAAATTCAGAATCTCATCTTTTGCATCGTCAACCAACTGGTGCGTAACTACTTTTGGCAAATTCTGAGTCTTCCAACTTTGTACATTCCTACGCAATTTTAATCGCAAGTAATCGTCAACCAACGCTCTTAAATCCGGGAACTCATAATGACCTGTAATTGTTGTAATTTCCTTGTACAGCCTATCGCCCACCTGGCGCTGAATTTCTTCAACCACACGGCCAACATCTTCAATCTGAGCCTTAGATTGTAACACCTCAGGATTAAATGAATAAAATGGTCGTTTTGTAATAAAGAAAGAAACCACCGTCATATCCGTTCCCGCCTGTTGCATTTTCCAGTTTAAACGGGCCAGTGCCTCAAGCGTTAAATCGTACCCCTTATTTTGGTATTCGTAGCGCCCCGATGTAAAGAAATACAAGGTTTTATCGAGATCGAATGAGTAACTTTGAAAGAAGTGTCCCATAACAAACTCATGGATCTTCTTCTTTACCTGAACGTGTTGATTTTGTACTTCATGTATCGCTTCAAACCGTTCTATGTTCAATCCATTTGGAAGAATCAAATCCGGTGTCCGGCCCAGTAAGTGTGTACACTCGCGCGCTGTGACTTCACTTACCGTGGTAAACACATGAGCTCCGTGCGCCGATGCCCGTTCGATATTTGCAATGGGCGCCACATTAAACTTATTGGCTTCTTCTTCCCAGTTATAAAATGGCAGGTGACTGTAAAATTCCTGATCATTCATAGCCAGGTAACGGCCCAGTAATGTTGCATGAGTGGTAAATACCGTTTTTATATTCAGGTTTGATTTTCGTATCCCCGGAATTGGTAAACCGGCCATCCACTCGTGAAAGTGTGCGATAATATTTTCGTTACAGAAATCGCTTCCACACAAATAATGGAAGAACTCTTTCACCTGAAATCCAAATGCCGCCACTTTATCCAGTAACTCATCACCATCTGGAATAGAAATATTGTAATCCTGAAACAAATAGTATTTTATTTCTCCAAGTTTATCGTAAATCGAATAAGGATTAAAAAGAATCACATTCGGCCGACCGGAAACAATCCACTGGCCGTAATACACTTCGAAGCCGCGCGACTGCATTTCTAAAACAGCTTTACCAATGGGTGTTGAGAAATCGGTTGCCGGATCGAAATGTGCTGCTGCCTGATCAGCAAAGTAGGGTCCGATAAGGAAATAATTCTCATTTCCCCACTTATCGATCACTGATGGTACTTTTGAGCGAATTACGGTGTAAATCCCTCCAACCTGATTGCAAACTTCCCAGGCTACTTCAAAAAGTTTAGTATTTTCTATCCGCTCTCCTGTGGCATTATCTCTATTTATTTTAGCTTCTTTCATATGTCTATTTCAGTTAGATCTCTGGTTTTTATTGCCTTTCGTTTTTTCCCAAACAACCCACTCTTAGGATTTTTGAGACCAATAAATATAGTTTTTATCTCCTATCAATCCAATATGTTTTTGGATAAAAAATGGAACGCAGAAACGACAAATAATGAATATCACAACTATTGGGAGTAATTAACCTCAAGACATTCACAATCAACCCAACAAATATTAACTGCCAAATATCAGGAAACCATAACCTTTAGCTATTTAGATAAAAATGGGATGCGCTTTACAGCGCATCCCCTCTAAAATTTATTTATATGAAAGTGGTGTTAATTAACACCTGTGCGAACGTCCCAGTACATCTTTTTACCCCACAGGCGATCTTCAACCTGCCCCCAGTAAGGTGCGATATTTTCTGTATTAAGGTTATACTCATTAGTTGGATACGGCTGTCTGAATGGTGGCCGGCTATGTCCGACATAGAATGCATCTGGTGCTGCGGCCAGCAAAGGCACATCCGTTCTCCTTGTTTCAGCCCAGGCTTCATGACCATTTTTAAACAATGAAATCCATTTTTGAATATAAATCTGACGCATATCATCGCCATAAGCAATTTCATCCTGAACCAAGTATGCTTCAATATCAGCTGTGGCAATTCCGTTTTCTTCCAACGAAGCGGTAATTCCAGCCTTGTATGCATCCTCGGCAGATGTACCAACACTCCAACCTCTGGCTGCCGCTTCTGCAATAATAAAGTTTACTTCAGCGTAGTTCATATATGGAGAAAATCCGGCTGCATCATCACGGAAACGTGCTCCCATTTTTGAAATATCATTCATGCTAAAACTCCCTAACTCAGCACCAACAATTACTCCACGATATTCGCCATCACTTTGAGCAGGCTTTGCATAAACCGACAAACGAGGATCGTTAAAAGCCAGCAACTGATCAACCATTACATCAGCTACACCATGATCGTCGCGATCGTCAACTTCTTTATTGGCATAAAATGGCTCGTAATACGGATCGGCTCCTGACCAGTGGAAATAAGCATTCTCATCATTTGATGCAATAACCGGATAAGTTGATGGATTTCCGGCAATCTGTTCTATAATGCTTTTTGCAGTTTCTGCATCAGCATCCATTAAACGGCAAGCTATACGTAAACGCAGGCTGTTTGCAAACTTCTGCCATAATTCAGTATTGCCACCAAACAATAGGTCGCCACTACCAAGTGCATCACCGTTACCCTTATTAAATAACGTGTTAGCCTCTTCCAACATTGCCATTATTTCAGGATAAATTTCTTCCTGAGTTTGGTAAGCCGGCGACAACACTCCTTCTTCTGCTCCCAGTGCATCGGTGAACGGTATATCGCGCCACATATCCGTCGCAATTAACCAGATATAAGCACTGTACGTAATTGCTGCTGCTTTCATATTTAAGTCACCAGCTTCTTCCGATTGAGTAATAACTGTTTTCAGGTTCTGCTGATTACGATAAACAGTTGCAAAATATGTGTTAAAAGTTCCTTCCCTGAACTCATAAATCGACTCTTCTGAATACTGAATCTTACCTATCTGATTAGAATACCCCAGCGTTCCTCCACCAATTGCTGAAAGGCTAAAAGTATTTTTTGTAAAATTATTAAGCACATATGCCATAAGGTTAGTTGACGGCACAATGGTAGGCTTATTCGGGTCGGTATTAATATCCTCATAATCACCGGTGCACGAAACTATTGCCGCTATAAGCAACAATACCACACTAAATTTTATATTGTTAATTTTCAACATGTTGTTTCAATTTTAATAATAAACAGAATTAAAATGTCACACTCAATTTAAATCCTAAGTTACGGGTTGCCGGAAGCTGATATTGCTCAATCCCCATACCCGACTCAGTTGTACCGAGCGCTGTTTCTGGGTCGATACCAATATCGTTGGATTTATGTGTCCAAAGAATAGCCATATTACGACCAACAAACGAGATATTCGCGCTTTTTATAAAACCAACTCTATCAAGCAGGCTTGATGGAAGCGTATAACCAAAAGTTACTTCGCGAAGTTTAACAAAACTACCATCGATAATACCCGTTTTTTCAATCCCCCAGTATCTCTTGTAGTAATCTCGAGCGGAAACAACAATGTCGTTGGTACTTCCATCGGCTTTAACAACAGTCTCGTCTTTTAATACATCCTGACCAACAACAACTCCTACCTCACGAATATTGTACCCTTCGGCACCTTTTCGCGAAGCCATTTGAGCAGTTTCCTCACTCACTCCAGACTGGGCGCCAAACCAATCGGTTACAGAGAAGATATCTCCCCCCATACGCATATCAATAAGGAAACTAGCATTGAAGTTTCTCCAACTAAATGAGTTGTTAATCCCCCCAATCCAGTCGGGCATTACATTACCAATAATCTCAGGCTCATCTCCAGGAGTCGGCAAACCATTAGAGCCAACAACAATATTTCCGTTTTTTCTATTGTATGAATAACCTTTAATTACACCAAAAGTCTCTCCTGGTATTGCTTCAATGGTTACAGCTCCCCAAGAACTTCCTATTTGATATTTTTTAAGGTCGGCATACAATTTGTTAACTGTATTTTTGTTTTTTGCCCAGTTTAATACAACTTCCCAATTTAATCCTTTCTTCGATTTCAGCACCTGACCAATAAGCTCCAGCTCAACACCTTTGTTTTCAATCTCGCCGGCGTTAATCATTACATCCTCGTATCCAGCCGCATCACTAATATCAACCTTCATAATCTGGTCTTTAGTAACCTTATCGTAGTACGTAGCGTTCAACCCTAATCTGTTTTTAAAGAAACGAAGCTCGGTACCAATCTCCATTGATATAACTTTTTCAGGCTTTAATCCTGTTGGAGGTAATGTTAAAGGCAAGCGGAAAGGAGTTGTCCCGTTGTACGGATCTTGTGATACGTAAGTCATAGACAATTGGTAAGGATCTGTTGCATTACCAACCTGAGCCCAACTTGCCCGCAATTTAGCAAACGAAAGAATATCGGACTTAATTGGAAGTGCCTCTGTTACCAACCAGCTCATTGTTACTGACGGATAAAAGAATGACCAGCTATCTGCAGGAAGTGTAGAACTCCAATCGTTACGTCCGGTAAAATCCAAATACAACCATTTTTTATAGTCGAATGACGCTGATCCGAATACAGAGTTTGATTTTAAATCACTGTCAATCTGAGAAACACTTGGATTTCCATTTACGTTTCCAATTGTGAACAAATCAGGAACAGTTAACGAACTGGCTGAGAAATCAGAATAGTGACGGTTGTAATCGCGGTAATTAGCACCGACAGCACCATTCACACCAAAGTCGCTGGTGATTTGTTTGTTGAAACTAAAAATCAAATCAGCATTTAACTCATGTTGGAATGTCTGCGCCTGTTTGAATTTTCCTCCGGGCTGAACACTATTCGAGCCATCGGCTGCAACTTCTTTGGTAAAGAGATGAAACCAGTCAACACCTAAACGTCCCATCACGCTTAGCCAGTCCGTTAATTGGTAATCCAAAGTCATATTACCGTAAATGCGATCTTTTTGTAAAGAGTTTGTGTTTTTATTTACCGTCCAGTATGGGTTGTTATGGTAGTTGGAGTTCCAGTTGTAAGGATTACCATGCATATTATAAGTATCCCAGTTTTCCTTCAATGCCCCCATATCAACCTGCCGACCAAACCATCCGCCAATCGACTGCATCACATTATTGGGCGTATATCCCTGGCTCGGAATGTTATCCGATTTTGTTTGTGTATAGGTAACAGATCCTTGTGCTGTTAGACGCTTAGCAGCGGTTATAGAACCACTTAAACTTGCAGTTGTACGATTCATGTCGGTATTAGGTATTGTCCCTGTAATATCCTGACGAGACAAGAACAAACGAGTACTTCCTTTATCAGACGCTCCCTGTATTGACAAACTATTATCTACTGTAACACCAGTTTCAAGAAAGTCTTTTACATTATCTGGATGCGAAATCCATGGTGTCTTCTGGTATTTACCATCAACCACTGGACTGGTAAACTGGGACAATTGCAATCCAATATCCAAACGAGGTCCCCACGATTCATCCACATAATCGAAAACACCGCCTCCTTCACCATCTACATACTTAAAACCATAAGTATCCGACCAATCCTGATAGCTTAATGAAGTTTCGCCTTCTCCATATTCATAATTATTGTAATAATATTCAGAGGCAGAATATCCCTGACCGTATTTATTCTGATAATTAGGAATAATATAGGCATCACTAAACGTAACACTTGAGTTTAACTGAACCTCAAAACCTTTGGTTTTATCGGCTTTTTTAGTGGTAATAAGCACCACACCATTTGCAGCGTTCATACCATACAATGCAGCAGCGTTGGCACCTTTCAACACCGTAATCGATTCGATATTTTCGGGAGCAAGATCAGATGCACCGTTACCAAAGTCGACTCCACCCATCTGATCAACTTCTGATCCGTAGTTACTGATTGGCACACCATCAACCACAAACATTGGCTGGTTGTTACTAAACGAGCTGTTACCACGAATGGTAATACGAGACGAACCTCCAATTGCACCAGTAGCACTTGTTACCTGCACTCCTGCAATTTTCCCCGACAAGGAATTTACTATGTTCGGATCTTTTGCTTTTGTAAGCTCATCTCCCGAAACTTCCTGTACAGCATATCCCAGCGCCTTCTTTTCGCGCGAAATACCAAGTGCAGTTACCACTACCTCGTCAACAGCAATGTTTTCACTCTCCATTGCCGCATCAACAACAGACCGTCCTGCAATTTCAACTTCGAGCATCTGCATTCCGACAAACGAGAAAACCAGTGCAACTGCATCATCCGGTACTTTCAATGAATAATTTCCATCAATATCAGAAATTGTTCCTGTGGTAGTACCTTTTACGGAGATTGAAGCTCCGGGTATACCAACTCCGTCCTCCCTGGACGTTACAGTACCTGTTATTATTTTGGTTTGTGCCTGTACCAAGCCAACCATAAATAACAAATACGTAAAAATCAGCGTAATTTTTTTCATAGAAGTAATTTATTTTAAGTTCGCAATAAAACTCAATATTTTAGAATCTTTATGACAACGCATATCGACAACAACAAATCATTATGCTACATTTTTAGCACAATCAGCATCACATTTCTAAACCAATGCAATACTACCAGCTAACTACTGTCTTTTCTGTAACATTTGTCATAATTTTATTCTATTGCACTGATTTAATAGATTTTAGCGAACACTGATTTTTCTCAGGAAAAAGTAATACACTTATAAACCATTCATCTACTGCGACATAAAACAAATACATCCACGGTTAACATTTATTAAAGAATTATTAAAAAACAGAAAAGGATAAGAAGTGAAACATGATTCACTAATAATCTACATGTCACCTTAAGCTTTTTACATCAGACATCTTTTCATTCTGACACTTATCTGACATTCGTCTACACAGACTTAAATACGATATGTATTTACTTATCACTTTGACAGGAAATAATTGTTATGACTTTTTGATTGGGTACGGTACGGACATAAAAAAACCGTTTATCGAAAGATAAACGGTTTTCAATATTGTAATAAGTAAAGTTTCTTACTGAATACCCAATTTAGCTTTTACCAATGGTAAAACATCAACGCTTTGGTTCGACTTGTAAAGGATAGTTCTGTTTCCTGCACCTGCATCAAAAACATAAATCAGACCTTGTTCCTTAGCCACTTCTTCAATTGCTTTTTCAGCTTTGTCAAAAACAGGCCCTAAAAGCTCGGCTTGTTTTTGTTGCACTTGCTGTTGGGCAGTAACCTGATAATTCTGAATACGTTGTTCTACATCCTGAATTTCAGCAATCTTTGCATTTCTTTTAATTTCCGAAACATCTTCTCCCATTGCTTGAAACTCTGCTAATTTTGCCTGATAGTCTTTCTGCATTTCACTAAGAATCTCTTCTAATTCGCCCTGAAAGGTATTAAACTCGGCTTCAGCAGCAGTTCTTTCCGGCATAACCTGAACTAACGCCTGTAAATCGATGTGGCCAAATTTTAAAGCTTGTGCATTGGCAGCAGTATATGATGCTACAGTGAACATTAGCACTGCCATTAATTTCATTAAATTTCTCATAATCAATGTGGTCTTAATTTTTGCTTGCAAATATAGTATTTAATACCAATTAATAGTTAAAATGAACAATTGATTTAGATTCAATCGTTCTATTTAAAAACCGAATTATCTATTTATTTATACCCCAGTTTTCTAAGCACTTCATCGCTCAGATCGTAACGTGGGTTGGTATAAAATAAAGTAGCATCGCCAGCCTTATCAAAAATCACGGCATAACTACCATCGGTAGCTATTTCCTGAACAGCGTTAAAGATGTCGTCCTGAATAGGTTTAATCAATCCCTGACGTTTTTTGAAAAGGTCGCCACTTGGTCCAAAATACTTACGTTGCAATGTTTTATAATCTTTTTCTTTTGTAATAATTACATCCTCGCGCTTGCGTTTCATATCTTCAGACAAGAGTACACTTTCGGCCTGAAAATCCTGATACATTTGTTCAATCTCAGCATGCATCGATTCCAGTTCTTTCTGGTATTGCGACGACAACTGATTCAGTTGCTCCTGAGCAGCATTAAACGATGGAATGTTTTCCATAATATACTCCGAGTCGATAAAAGCGTATTTTTGAGCATTTGCAAATAACGTTACTGAAAATATTACTGCAATCGATAAAATAATTTTCTTCATGGCAAATTCTTTTTTAGTTAAACTGGTTTTTGTCTATCATATTTTATGCCAAAGCTAATTTCTCCTAGAATTGTTGACCAATTACAAAGTGGAACTGACTACCCGCAGCATCAGGTACACCAGGTATATCATCAAATCCGTATCCCCAGTCAATTCCCATCAAACCAAACATTGGCAAAAATATACGTACCCCAAGCCCGGCTGATCGATGTAAATCAAACGGCACGTAATTCTGGAAACTGACTCCGGCGTTTCCTGCCTCCATGAAAGCTAGTGCATAAATAGTAGCACTCGGTTTCAATGTAATTGGGAAACGAAGTTCTGTAGTGAACTTGGAATACATATTCGAGCCGTTTCGTGGACTCAAACTGTAATCTTGATAACCACGCAGTGCAATATAATCGTTACCATACATATTATAGCCCGACATACCGGAACCACCAACAATAAAGCCTTCGAAAGGAGATTTACGACCTGAATCGAAATACCCCAGGAATCCCATTTCAAGTGCTGTTCTTAACACCAGCGTATGTTCTCCGTTAGGGTTTGTTAACGGCGTGTACCAGTCTCCCTTAAACAACCATTTATGGTATTCAATCCATTTATATCGCTCTTTATTAGTCATGTTCTCATCCGAATAATCTTTACCATTTATCAATGAGTAAGGTGGAGTCATCTTTAACGCTAATGAAAAATTTGACCCCTTTCTTGAATACAACGGATTATCAACCGAACTACGTCCGAAAACGGTTTTAAAACTCAGGTTATTAAATGTTCCGTTCACCTGTCCGTTTTCGTCGGCCATAAAATAGAACATACTTCCCATATTGCGCAGGTTGTAATGTTCTAACGAAATTTCGTGATAAACAGTAAACCAGTCATCTGGCCACGATAAACGATAACCATATCCTAAAGCTAATGCAGTGGTTTCCCATATCTGTTTATCATCTTCATTGTCTTTTTCCGAATTGTAGTTATAATCATATTGTGGATAAGAATTATAACCACCTATACTATATGGCGAATAACCTCCGCTATAATTGGGCAAATAACTTCCACCATAACCACCACCATAACTATATGGATTATAGCGTGGGGTATATCTGTTGGCACTATAATCAATTCGCGAGTGAGATAACGACACTGAGAATGAGTTAGGCTTTTTACCTCCTAGCCATGGCTCAATAAACGACAAACTCACGGTACGATAATACTTACCACTTGTTTGATAACGTACACTCAGTGTTTGACCATCGCCGGTAGGTAGCGGTCGCCAGGCTTCTTTATTAAAAATGTTACGAACCGAGAAGTTGGCAAATTTCAAACCTACCGATCCCACAAACATACCTGCCCCCCAACCACCGGAAAGCTCGATTTGGTCGTTTGCTTTTTCCTGAAGTTGATATTCAATATCTACAGTCCCATCTTCGGGGTGCGGCTGTACATCAGGATTGATAGATTCCGGATCAAAGTGTCCGAGCTGCGCCAATTCCCTGTACGAACGCATTAATAATGTTTTACTGAAAAGATCTCCCGGATAGGTACGAAGTTCACGACGGGCAACATGTTCGTGAGTTTTGGTGTTACCCACAATACGCACTTCGTTAATTGTTGCCTGTTCACCCTCTACAATTTGCATTTCATAATTGATGGTATCACCGTCCACATTTACTTCAACAGGATTGAGATCGAAAAACAGGTACCCTCTGTCGAGATAAAGATTATTCAAACCTTCTTCGTTATCAAACAGGCGTTTATCCAATATCTTTTGATTAAATACGTCTCCTTTCTTAATTCCCAAACGCAAATCGAGATAGTCGGAAGGATAAACGGTGTTACCCACCCAGCGAATATCGCCAAAGTAGTATTTATCTCCTTCTTCAACGTCTATATCGATATTTACCCGGGGTTTATTCTTTAGCCCTACTTCTACCTGATAAACCGAATCGTCAACAATAATCGCATCACGATAACCCTTTTCGTTGTATTTATCAATTATGTTCGCCTTATCTTTATCGTATTCTTCCTGAAGGAATTTTTTAGTTTTAAAGAAATTTCGGAACGACCTTTCGTTTGTCTTCTTCATGGCACGTTCAACTGTAACATCCGGAAGCGCCTCGTTGCCAATAATGTCGATATTATTAACCTTTACCTTTTCTTTTTTGTCAACGTAAATATCCAGAATTACGCTGTTGTTTTGGGTGGTATCGTCGCGCTGAACAATATTAACCTCAGTATTAAGAAACCCCTTTCCGTGGAAAAGATTCATTATGGTACGCTCGGCACTGTTTACCTGGTGATCGGTGATTTGACTTCCACGTAAGAGTAAAACCTTTTCGGTAATGTCGTCCTTTTCCGATTTTGAAACGCCATAAAAATTCACATCCCCCAAACGAGGCTGCTCCTGCAGGTAAATATCCAACCAAATCTGATTTCCGACAATTTTGGTTGCTTGTATTTTCACATCAGAAAACAGGCCTTGTTGCCAAAGCTTTTTTATTGCAACTGTTATTGCATCTCCCGGCACCATTATTTCATCGCCTACTTTTAAACCCGATAGCTGGATAAGTACATTTTTATCCAAATAGCGAATTCCGGAAACCTGTACATCGGCAATGGTATAATTGCGTGCACTTGAATAGTAAATTGAAAAGTTTGTACTGTCGGCTTCTTGTGCAAAAAGTTGTGGTACAAACGCTGCAAAAAGGAATAAAAAGGCGACTAATGGTCTTTTGATTCTAGTCATAAAATTAGCTCGTTAACTGTTCACTTGTTTTTCCAAATCTTCTCTCTCTGTTCTGATAATCAATAATGGCTTCAAATAAATCTTCTTTTCTAAAATCGGGCCATAATTTACTAGTAAAATACAATTCAGAGTAAGCTATCTGCCACAACAAAAAGTTACTAATCCGATATTCGCCGCTGGTTCTTATCATTAGCTCCGGATCAGGTAATTCCGATGTAGACAAATAATTCTGGAACAGTTCGTTATTTATTTTTTCTTGTGTAATCTTGTTCTCGGCCAAATCATCGGCCAGTTTTTTTACGGCATTAAGCACATCCCATCTTCCGCTGTAACTTAATGCCAACACCAGGTTTAACCCGGTATTATTTTTTAATGCATCAACACAGCCCTGAAGCTTGGCCTGCACATTTTCGGGCATCACATCAACACAGCCAATAACGCTTAGCCTCACATTGTTCTTGTTTAGCTCCTGCGTTTCGGCCTCAATGGCATGCACCAAAAGCGCCATAAGTGCTTCAACTTCTTCTTTTGGGCGGTCCCAGTTTTCGGTAGAAAATGCATAAAGAGTAAGGTGTTTTACACCAATTTCGCCGGCTCCCTTTACTACTGAACGAACAGACTCAACGCCATTCTCGTGCCCCATAACACGGGGTTTGCCATGTTTAGCGGCCCACCTTCCGTTGCCATCCATAATAATGGCAATATGCTTTGGAATATTATTGCTATCTAATCTGTCAACTGTTTTCATTACCAATTTTTAGCATCGTAGGCCGGACAAGCCTTTTTCCCTATATATATCATATATGTGAGGTGTACCCCAAAATATCCTGCCCAGTCGTTATTATGCGAACCATCGTTATAACTGATGGTTTCGGCACCTATTCTATATGCCAGCGGATCATCCAAATCATCCAATTTATCGCTCATATATTTGCGCATCTGGTATTCTACGCCTAATCCAAAACGATCGCCAATGGTATATTTAAATCCAATTCCAAACGGAATGGTAGGCGTTGTTACCGACTCTTCGAATCCAGTTTCACCATCTTCTAATTCATCCAGAACGGGATGAACCGGATTAAATCCTAAAATTCCTGCCGGTCCTAACGGATCAGTCGCCAATCTTCCCGATGTAAATGTGTAAGGAAAAAATGCTACACCAATTCCAAAAGTAACATACGGACTAAACTTTAGTTTCTTTTTACCCAAAATATACCTCAGATAATTAATTTCTACCTGCAAACTTAAATCTTTTACCGATTTATCAAACTCCCATGGTGCGCTTTCTACTGTTCCTTCGCTGGCAAATTTGCCAGTAAGAAACATGGCGCGCATGGCAACACGGGCATTAAAATTATATCTGAAATAAGCTCCAAAATTTAAATTGAACGATTGAAACGGGGCATCTTCATCCATGTCGCCATGTACCGATGTTAACGTACCTCCCCAGATTCCGATGTCAGCTGTTTTTTGTGCATGTACTGAAACAGTCAGCAAAACTGTAACAAACACCAATACTAATTTCCTCATCTTGGTATTCAATTTCGTTTATTTAACAATGGTTTCAGACATGTTATTTTTATCGCTTACTTCATTTTGAAATGAAAAGACTGTTGTTGAATTGAACAGTGATTTTTCTGGCCTGAAAAGCTATAAAAACACACAAATTCACGAACAAAAATCAAACTCATAACAAACTGAATATCAATGAACTTAAACGTGTAAAAACGTTTTATCTTTTGCTTTCAAAAGCTACAAAAGTAATATAATTCTAAAAATAACATGCTCCTTTGTTATTATAAAACCGAAACAAAGATTAAAAATTGTTAAGTAGGCCTATGAATTGTAGTTTCTGCGGTCCATTCCCCACATTAGCTTACTACGTAAGGTATTAAAAAACGGTTGCTCGGGCAGTTGTAATGTTTTAAGTTTAAACCCGGCTTTTTTCACTTTTATTTTGGTAGAAAATTCCACAGCAAACGAACGCGAATCGAGCGAAGTCAGATAATTGGTTCCCCGGCCTTCAACGGTAAGTTCAATTTCGCAGGTGTCGGGCACTACAATCGGGCGTATCGTTAAGTTGTGAGGAGCCAGTGGTGTAATTACAAAGTTGGCCGAATTAGGTGTTAGAATTGGCCCGCCAACGCTTAAAGAGTAAGCCGTCGAGCCTGTTGGTGTGGCAATTATCAAGCCATCGGCCCAATAATTATTCAGAAACTCCCCGTCAATACGCGCGGTAACATTCAACATGGAAGAGTTATCTGTCTTCAGCACCGTCATTTCATTTAATGCATAATTAAAATCTATATTTTCCTGATTCGAAAACTCAATCTCCAGCATCGAACGCTCTACAATTTTATAGTTATTACTGAAAATACTTTCGAGAGCATTATGCACCTGGTCTTCTGAAATATCGGCCAGAAATCCTAAACGTCCGCCGTTCAGCCCAATTACGGGAATATCGAAATTACGAATATTCAATACTGACTGCAGAAATGTTCCATCCCCCCCAACACTAAAAACAAAATCATTATCGGGGTCAAAATCGGAATACGAATGAAAAAACGAGGTATAATACGTTGAACTGTTCAACTCTTCAACCAAGTGAGAATAAAAAGGCTTGTATAATTGTACTTCGATATTTTCTGTGCGTAAAAAAGCAAAAAACTCCTGCAAAACAGGAACAAAATCATCGGAAACCAGCGTCCCAAATACTGCAACTTTCACTATAATAATAGATTAAATATTCATAAATTTCATAAACTGGTCGTAACGATCCTGGTACAGATCATTCAACATCGACCGATCCTGATAAATGGCTTTCACATTATAATCGTAACGCATCAATGCCTGAACCACGCCGGATAGTTCTTCCGAATCAAGTTTTAATATCACATCCAAAACATTTTCTCCGGGTTTACGATCGATAAAGAAGCTGAGTATCTTCACATCATTACTTTCCACAATCTGGCTGATTTGCGAGATGGAATAATCGCTTACATTCATCTCGATAACCAGTACACCCCCTACGTCTTGCAGCGAAAACAGGCTGGCAAAACGCCGAGCTAAATCATACAATGTAATTGCTCCCAGGTAATAATGATCTACATCAAGCACAGGCAAAACACTAATTTTTAGTTTATACATTACAATTGCCAGCTCGAAAATGTGCTGATCTTTATGGGCATGTGTTGTATTCAACTTATCTAACGCTTCCGAAATTTCAGTTTCTACCAGATTCAAATCGTAAATTAATTTATCGGAAACAAGTCCCAGGTATTTTGTATCGTCAACTACCGGAATATGCGAAACGCGATAAACATCCATATGACTCAACGCTTTACGCCCCGTCTCAGAACTGCTTACCGACGGAATTACATCTGATATTAATTTTTCTGCCAACAAAACTTTACTGTTTAATGTTAATCGTTCAGCCTGAAAATAGTAAATTGCGTTTTTAAATTTTTAGTTATGACCAGACTTAGTGTAAATATAAATAAAATTGCAACACTGCGAAACTCTCGTGGTGGCAAAGTGCCCAGTGTAAAAGAGGCCACAATCAATTGTCAAAAATTTGGTGCCCAAGGAATTACCATTCATCCACGCCCCGATGAGCGACACATTACACGCAAAGATGTTTACGAGATAAAACCACTGATAACCACCGAATTTAACATTGAAGGTTACCCTAGTGAAGATTTCTTGAAAATGGTTATTGAAGTGCAGGCCGATCAGGTTACTTTGGTTCCGGATACCGATGCTCAATTAACCAGCGATCATGGCTGGGACACATGGAAAAATCTTGGTTTTCTGAAGGATGTAATTGCCCGTTTGCAGGAAGCTGGGATTCGCACTTCCATTTTTGTTGATCCCGATGAAAAAGCTGTTGAAGGTGCTGCAGAAATTAAAACCGACCGCATTGAATTGTACACCGAACCTTATGCAACGCTTTTTCCAATCGACCATGCAAAAGCAATTGAGCCATTTGTTGATGCAGCCAAAATAGCGGCAAATTTGGGTATCGATGTAAATGCCGGTCACGATTTAAGTTTGGAAAACCTGAATTACATGTACCGTAAAATTCCTAACTTAAAAGAAGTTTCAATCGGTCATGCACTAATTGCTGATGCACTTTATTTAGGTTTGGAGACCACCATACAGAAATACCTCGACTGCCTGAAATAATCTTTGCAAGAAAACGCCAAATGCAGCTTTACTCTCGGTTTGAACCCGGTCGATTACGAAAGTAAACTCCCTAATTTTCAAACCGTCAAAAGCCTTGCCTTTGACGCTTTCTTATCAAAGAGATAGAAATCATTGAGTTTTCTTTCAGACCGAAATAAAGCAACGGACAAACAACAATTAACACGATGGATTTATATTACAGAAAAACAGGCAGTGGATCGCCACTGGTAATTATACATGGGCTATACGGATCGTCGGATAACTGGATGAACATCTCCAAACGACTGGACGAAAAGTACACCGTTTACTTAATTGACCAAAGAAATCATGGGCGATCAGGATTTGCCGACTCGCATACATACAACGATATGCGCGACGATCTGACAGAATTCTTCGAAAAACACAACATCAAAAAAGCTACCATCCTGGGGCACAGTATGGGCGGGAAAACAGCCATGTGGTTTGCTGCCGATTTCCCTGAAAAAGTTGAAAAACTGGTAATTGCCGATATCGCGCCAAAAGATTATCTGCAGCTAAAAGATGAGAGTCAGTTTTACCTGCACCAGAATATTTTGCTGGCCATGCAGGACATCGATTTTTCGATGGTGAAATCACGTAACGATGTGGATGATTTTTTGGCTGAAAAGATTGATGATGAACGCATCAGAATGTTCCTGTTGAAGAATGTGGCGAAAAACAAAAAAACCAAACAATTTCAATGGCGGGTAAATGCCGAAGTCCTCTACGATTACCTGGAAGAAATTGTAAGCGGTGTTAATATTCACTGGCTCGACGATCGTATTCCGATAACTGCGTACCCGGTAATTTTTATCCAGGGTTTGCTTTCGAAATACATTCAGGACGAAGACAAAGAATTGATAAAAGAAATTTATCCGGAAGCCCGGATTGTTGATATTCCTGAAGCCGGACACTGGCTACACGCCGAACAACCACAAAAGTTTGCTGAAGCTGTTTTTTTGTGTTGTTGATCGTTAAGATTGATTCAAGATTGAAAAACTGTTGAACTGCTAAATTAAAAAATTGCAAACAGCAATTAAATACTTAAAATTTCACTTACCAACTCCTCCTTCTTTTTTGAACCATAATAGCCACATTGGTGCTTCTCAGTGACACTCTACGTCTTCTTTGTGTACTCTGAAGTAAACAACGTGCAGAACGACACAGCTTCAAAATTCATAAATCTTTGAATTGAAAATTGCTAACTGCGACTGAATACTGAATACTGAATGCTGAAAACTTTTACTCCCGGCGTTTCAATTGGGAGTTCGACCATCATCGATGTTCTTAACTTTTGCCTTTTACCTTTATACTTTTGCCTTAATCACCGGTTATACTTCTCTGTAGCCTCTTTCAAAAACGTCTTCTGCCCCGCTTTCAATTGTTTCCACTGAAATCGCCATCCCCAGTTTCCGTTTGCTGTTCCCGGAGTGTTCATCCGCGATTTTTCGTCTAACTCCAACACATCCTGCATGGGCAAAATTGCAGTGTCGGCTACCGATGCCAAAGCCATTTCCATAATATGCCTTGTCGCATTCTCTTTCGAAACGTACTTTTCAACCAGCTTCTTTTCTTCTCCTTCCACAGCATTTAGCCAACCTAATGAGGTGTTATTATCGTGTGTACCAGAATATACCACGTAATTTCGTTCGTAATTATGTGGCAAATCTCTATTAGTAGCATCGGTGGTAAAAGCAAACTGCAGAACCTTCATTCCCGGCAGATTAAAGCGTTCGCGCAAAAGATCCACTTCCGGCGTAATTATCCCCAGATCCTCGGCAATAAAAGGCAAAACACCGACCTGGCTTTTTATCAAACTCAGCATTTCGTAACCATGCGCAGGCACCCATCTGCCGTTAATGGCAGTTTCTTCATCAGCCGGAACCGACCAAAACGATTCCAGTCCGCGAAAATGATCGATACGCACCAGGTTAAACATGTTCAGGTTAAAATGCAGGCGTGCCATCCACCAGTCGTAATTACGCTCTTTCAAACGCTGCCAGTTAAACACAGGATTTCCCCACAACTGCCCTGTTTCCGAGAAATAATCAGGAGGAACACCTCCCACGTCTGTTGGATTCAACTCATCGTCTAAAAGAAAAATATCGGTATTTGTCCAAACATCCGAACTATCACCGGAAACATAAAGTGGCACATCGCCAACAATATGAATTCCCTTGTCGTTGGCATAACGCTTTAACCGGTGCCACTGCCTGAAAAACATAAACTGAACAAATTTCTCAAAAGCGATCTGCTGTTCCAGTTTTTCTGAAAGATTGGTTATGGCTTCCGGCTCTCTGAATTTTATTCCGCGATCCCATTCGCTCCAGTGCAAACCACCAAAATACTCACGCGCCGAAATAAACAAGGCATAATCGTCTAACCACCAGCTATGTTCATCCAAAAAATGGTAATACTCGTCTCGAAAATAATCAAATTTATTTTCCTGAAATTGCTGAAAAGCCTTTTTTAACATCGAGCTTTTCCATGTTGAAACATTATCGAATTCCACCTTCGTTTTTTTGAAAGATGGCAATGTTTGAAAGTCAGCAACATTTAGTAAATCCTCTTCTAAAAGCAACTCCAAATCAATCAACACCGGGTTTCCGGCAAAAGCAGAGTAGCACTGGTAAGGCGAGTTTCCCGCGCCAACCGGCCCAAGCGGAAGTATCTGCCAGAGTTTCTGACCGCTCTCCTCCAGAAAATCAACAAAGGCATAGGCCTCTTTACCCAACGTACCAACACCTTCCTGCCCAGGCAGCGAGGTTATATGCAGCAAAATTCCGCTTTTTCTATTTGTCATTCTTAAAGTTTTCTCTGAATTGTTGTAAATGATCTGCCGTTTCGCGAACAATACGCTGAACGGCCAAACCGTGTTTTAAATCGGCAATTACCGCCTCCACATCATCACCTGTGAAGAACTGGTAATGCGCATGCACCATCGAACGCAACCATCCCGGCGGAACATGCCCCGAAGGAAAACTCGTAACCGGTTTATAGTTGCTGCCAACCACTTGTTTTATCCACTGATTTGAACCTTCAATATAATATTCAAAGTATTCCGGATTTTGCGATGAATATCTAAATGCACCATTTTCGGCATAAATTTCCAACGACACCAAATCGCCGGAACCTGAACTTATCCTACTGGCCGACATGTTTCCAACGGCACCGGTTTTAGGTTCATACAACGAGAGCGAACTAAACAAATCTGACCCGGCAGGCACACCGTCAAAATCACCGGCCTGCAAACCACTTGTTATTTGCAGCTCCTCGCCCATAAAAGCCATCAGCAGACTGATTCCATGCGATCCCAAATCAGCCATCGCACCGCCATCAGGCGCAGGAGTTAAGCGTGTAACACGTTTTTTGCGGTAGCTTTCCTGTAAATAATCACCGTGATAATATTTCAGATCGAAATGAATCGGCTTTCCAATTTTCCCCGAGCGCAAGAATTTCAATCCTTCGCGAACTGATGAAGTCTGTAAATATTGAAATCCCACCTGAATACGAACTTCCTGACCGGCAGTTTCCAGCAGCTTTTTCATTTGTTCTTCCTCTTCCAATGAAGAACAAACCGGTTTTTCAATATATATATATTTTACATGCGGCATTTGCAGCGCCAGTTTAAAGTGCTCGAAATGCACTTTGTTCGGCCCTAAAATAAATACCGCTTCAATTTTATCATTCTTTGCAAATTCCTCGACAGATTGTGCCTTTTCAAATCCCATTTGTTGGGCAAACGCTTCGCGACTTTTCTTTCTTGCCGAAGCAACCGACTCCAAAACGATTTCCGGCACCTCGTTATAATAAAACTTCAGCGCCTGAATTGCATAAACATGTGCACGGGCAATTCCGCCTGCTCCAATAAAACCAACATGTATTTTTTGCATGGTTTGTTTCTTATGTTTCGTCAAAAATAATGTTTTGTGTAAAAGAATCCGTTCTATTTGTAAAAACAAAAGTGCCACTTGAAGCAATCAAGCAGCACTTTTAATTCTATGATGTTTCACTAATTTATTTTAACCACTTATCCAACCAGTTGAAAAATACACGTTGCCACAGAATCCCATTTTGAGGTTGCAACACCCAGTGATTTTCTTCCGGCAGATATAACATTTCAGCAGGTACGCCGCGCAAAACAGCTGCATTAAAAGCTGCCATTCCCTGCTCCGCCGGTACACGGTAGTCTTTTTCTCCTTGAACGATTAAAATCGGGGTATCCCAGTTTTGAACATATTTATGCGGAGAAAATGAATACGAACGTTGCGCTGCCGCATTATCCTTATCCCAGTAGGCACCACCATAATCGAAATTCACAAACCACATTTCCTCGGTTGAGGTATACATGTGCTCGAAGTTAAAAATACCGTCGTGAGCGATAAAAGCTTTAAAACGTTTTTCATGATTTCCGGCAAGGTACATCACCGAATAACCTCCGTAACTGGCACCAACAGCACCCAATTTTGTCTCGTCAACAAAAGGCTCTTTGGCCATTTCATCAATGGAAGTCAGCAAGTCTTTAATATTCTGTCCGCCGTAGTCTTTTGAAATCTGCTCGTTCCATTCCTGTCCAAAGCCAGGTAATCCCCGGCGGTTTGGCGCCACCACAATATAATCGTTGGCTGCCATCATCTGGAAATTCCAACGGTACGACCAAAACTGGCTAACCGTTCCCTGTGGTCCGCCCTGATTGTATAGCAGTGTAGGATATTTCTTATTCGGATCGAAATGTGGCGGATAAATCACCCAAACAGCCATCTGTTTTCCGTCGGTGGTTTCCATCCAGCGTTTTTCCACTTTTCCCATGGTAAGCTGATCCAGAATTCCCTTGTTTACGGTAGTTAAAGCTTTATCTTTTCCGGTAGTTGGATCAACCAAATACAATTCTGCAGGTTGCGACATGGAAACTTTTTGTGCCAGCAATTGATTTCCAACCTGAACAGCACTTTGATAATTGTGAACGCCATCAGTTAAACGAAGAATTGAATTATCAGCTAAAACCAATTGGTAAATTTCATCGGTTGCATGAATATCGCTGATAAAATAGATCGATTTTGAGTCTGCACTCCAACTCAAAGCTCCTGCATTCTGATCGAAATCGGCCGAATAATCTTTCTTTTCACCGGTCTCTAAATCGGCCACAAACAAACGGTTTTTATCCGATTCGTAACCATCGCGCTCCATACTTTCCCAGGCCAGGTACTTTCCGTCGGGCGAGTACACCGGATTTTGGTCGTAGCCCATCATACCTTCAGTAAAGTTGCTGGTTTTTCCACTTGCAACATCGTACATGTAAATATCAGAATTGGTAGAAACAGCATATTCACGCCCTACCTTTTTCTTACAAACATAAGCCAGCGTTTTTGAATCGGGGCTCCATACAATTTGCTCCGTTCCGCCAAAAGGTTTCATCGGCGAATCAAAACGTTCACCGCTCATAATGTCTTTTCCATCTCCTACTTTTCCATCCGCATAATCGGCAATAAAAATGTGGTTATAGGTGTAATCGTGCCAGGTATCCCAGTGGCGGTACATAATATCTGTTTCCAGCCGTGCATTGGCTTTTGGCAAATCCGGGAAAAGATCGTGAATATCGTTATCGAGCTTAACCGTTTGCAGGTAATATATCTTCGACATATCCGGTGCGTACTGAAATCCGAAAATTCCACCTTCAATTTCCGAAACCTGACGCATATCACTTCCATCCGGATTCATTTCCCACAACTGAACGCTCCCGGAAGCCGATGACAAGTACCCGATCTTTTTTCCATCGGGACGCCAAACAGCATTGTATTCGTTTTGGGCTGTGTTGGTGAGATTTTTTGCTTCTCCGCCTGCAACGGGAATCGTATAAATATCGCGATACGATTTATTCTCTTCAATATTATAATAGGTTACTGTGTATAAAACCTGTGTTCCATCGGGCGAAAGCTGTGTTCCTCCCAGGCGGCCAAACGACCACAGGACTTCTGGAGTCATTACATCTGAACTTAATTTCGGCGTTTCGGGCACATAGTTTTGAGCAACCTGCCCCGACTCTTTTTGCGTACAGCTAACTATCGTCATTACAATTAAAATAAAAAGTGCAATTTTCTTCATTTTACTTTTTTGAAAAATTAGTGAATCCAAAATAAACACAATTAATGTGCTCGGGCAATGATTTTTATACAAAAACCATAAATATAGTATCAAAAGCAATTAAGAACCTGATCAGGTTCTTAATACTGTTTGCGAATAAAAAGGAGTAATATACAGGAATTGTTAGACAGGAAACCACTTTCAATTAGCATAATGTTGCTCTTGCCCTATCGGGCCGATTTTACTTTTTGTATTGAGACAATAAGTAAACAAAAAACTCAAGGCTGCGACCACTTCACTCGTAAAAGCTACGTGATGCTGACTAAAATTCATGAAACTCGTCGTACCTCCTCAAACATCAGTAATTTTTTACGCCACCACCACTTGTTTTCCGGCTCACCGGTCGAGGCCAACGCTTCGACGTATTTTTGGACATATGCATACGCCTCCTAAGTGGAACGGCCTCTTTTGGTATTTGTATGGAATTGAAATAAAACCTTAATGAGAGCGGGAAGCTCCGAGGGAACGAGGAGATCACCCGTCCGAATTTTGGTTTTATGAAAATGGAGGGTAAAGGCCAAAAGTAGCCTTGAACTTTCTGCTTCATCTTTGCCTTAACGCAAAGACGAAGGCTGCCGGCAGGCAAAAGACCCAAAAATTTTGATGTCGTTTAAAATTAGATCCACAAAATTTTTAAAGGAGATCTGGTTTAATGTCACGTTTCCCACAAAAGAAAAAAGGCTACCCAATGATAGCCTTTTACAAACCTAAACCAAACTTAGAAAATATGTACCTTTCAGCAAGGTACGAGTAGTATATTTTTAGTCTCTTTTTACACTTCCAAGCCCTTCAATATCGCGGGTTACTTTTGGATTTCCGGTGTAGCGAACTTTGCCAACACCTTCAATTTTGGCATACAGTGTTTCCTCAGCATGTACCGAGCCGGTTCCAACTCCTTCAATTTCAAAACGGGCATCGTTCACACGAAGATCTTCTCCATCAACGTGTCCGGCTCCCGAAAGTTTAACCTCCAAACTCTCGGCCACCCCACTCAATTCAACCAACACACCGCCTTCGCCAACCAGTTCAATATCCTCAGCTTTTACTTCCAAATCAATTTTTGCTCCTCCTTCAACATGCACGTATAGGTCATTCAAGTCGAGGTAACCGTCGGTGTTTAAATTTAAACCGCCCTGCACATTTATTTCATCCAGATTTTTAAAATTGATATACAGGTGAATGCGCTCGTAATTAATAAAGTTACGATCAACCACCACTCGTAATTCGTCGCCCCAATTGTCCACATCCAATTCATCCAGAATATCATCATCGGGAGTTTTTACCACTAATGAACTTTCATTGCCCTGCGATAAAAATACTTTGTAACTGCCTTCGAGGTAAATGCCCGAAAAATTATCGATATCGTAACGGCGCGAATCCCAGTCATCGTCGTTTTGTGCCGAAAGATTGAATGCAAATAGAATTGATAAGGTAAACAGAAATGCTGTTTTCATAGCTTTAATTTTTATAACGATTTAAAAGTAAGGTTTCGTCTGTTCTAAATCGTGGTAATTTCGATGAACGTTTGCTTTTTCTGGATAAGTGGAGGAATTCGGGAAAGTTGTTACTTATTTCGTGCAAGAAATATCAGACCATAGTAGATTAAACCGGTAAGCACTAAAACCAGAAAAAAATCCATAAAAACAGTAGTCTGCAATGAAATAAGCCGATAGAAAATATACAAGACTCCAAGTACAGTTCCCGCCATTAAACACCTTACAAAAAACACATGGAACATTTTTATTAGCTGTGCCGAACAAAATAACCACAGCAGGCCAAAAAGTAATATCGCCGCCCCCTCCCATTTGTTTCCGGTTCTCATTTCCACCAAACCATAAACTACTGGAAGCGCCGAAGAAATAACCATACTGCGCGCAATACTCTTTCTGATCTTTATTCGGTTTCGGTCTCTTTTGATTTTTGGAAACAGTGAAAATTGAATTTCCTCACATCGGTATTCTTCAGAAAAAAGATCCTGCTCCGAATTAATGATTCCGCGTCTCAGTGCTTCCTGAATAGCTCGTTTTGCAGCTTCCGGCTGATAATGGTCGCGCATTTTCAGCACCTCTTTTAATTGCTTGTCGGAATAGTTCGGAATATCTTCCCGAAAATCAACCTCTCTGTTTGAATATCTTTTCTGCCACATTTTATATCTTTGAACAACGAACAGGCACTCCTGTTTCAGATGACAGTTGAAATAACCAAAAATAAATTTCATGTACAATTTTGAGTTCAGAAATCCAGTTAAAATTCTTTTTGGAAAAGAATCAATATCAAAACTATCCGGTGAAATTCCGGCTGATGCAAACATCTTAATAATTTACGGCGGCGGAAGTATAAAACGCACTGGTGTTTACGACCAGGTGATGGCTGCGTTAAAAGGATACACTGTTGCAGAATTTAGCGGAATTGAGGCCAATCCTCACTACGAAACCTGTATGAAAGCAGTGGATGTTGTAAAAGAAAAAAATATCGATTTTTTGCTGGCAGTTGGTGGAGGTTCGGTACTTGATGCCACTAAATTTGTTGCCACAGCAGCCTTGTACGAAAACGGCGATCCATGGGACATTCTGGCGGCAGGCGTACCGGTTGAAAAAGCGTTGCCACTTGGAGCTATTTTAACCTTGCCGGCAACAGGTTCGGAGATGAATGGAAATTCAGTGATTACACGTGCCGAAAGAAAGGAGAAAAAAGCTTTTGGTTCGCCGCTGGTAATGCCTCTGTTTTCGGTACTCGACCCTGAATGTGTGTTTACCTTACCCGACCGACAGGTGGCCAACGGCGTTGTTGATGCCTTTATACACGTAATGGAGCAATACCTTACTTTTAAAGTAAATTCGCCACTACAAGACAGACTGGCTGAAAGTATCCTGGCCACGCTTATTGAGGAAGGTCCGAAAGTTTTGGCCGATCGTAAAAACTACGAAGCTGCTGCCAACTTTATGTGGTGTGCAACTATGGCACTAAACGGAATGATTGCCGTTGGAGTTCCGCAAGATTGGTCGACACATGCTATCGGTCACGAATTGACTGCTTTCCACGGAATCGACCACGGAAGAACACTGGCCATTGTTTTGCCGGGAGTTATGCACATTAAGCGCGACAATAAAAAAGACAAGATTTTACAATATGGCGAACGCATTTGGGGCATTACAAGTGGAAACGAGGATGAAAGAATAGATACCACTATTGCGCGAACAGTTGAGTTCTTCGAATCGTTAGGCGTACCATGCCGCTTGCCTGATTATGATGTGCCGGAATCCAGCATTACAAAAATTGTGGATCGCTTTAAACAAAGTGAAGCTAAAATTGGCGAGAAGCAGGATATGGATTATGTTGAAATTGAGAAGATTTTAAGAGACAGACTATAATGATGAATTTCGATTAACGATTTTCGATTGACAAGAAAGTAATTATAAATTCTGTTGTGATTTATTTCTTCATTCATAATTCGTTAATCGTTGTTCGAATTTCAAAAGCTATTGATCAGGGATCCGATCCTTTTTTCTATTAACGGGATCGGATCCTTCTATTTATGTCTTCCTGAATGATTTTATCGTATTCAATCATCAAACTTCGTAATACTTTATTATCAACATCAAAAGAATGCCCGGCCACTTCGTTTACCGGAAGTATTTTGGGCGAAGTACCGGTTATAAAAGCAGCATCAAAACCAGTTAATCCATCCAAATGTATTTCAGCCTCAACTATTTTTAGGTTAAGGCGGCTTGCACAAGCAATTGTTTTCTGCCGGGTGATACCCAACAAAACCTGTTTGCCCGGAGGTGTAATTATTTCATTGCCTTTTATAAAAAACACATTGCTTCGGCTTCCCTCGGTAATTCGCTTTTCATGATCCACCAACAGCACCTCATAAAAACCTAAGGTTTCCATCAGCTGGGTGGCTTGTTTACGGACCTCGGTTTGAAAAACTTTGGCATTTGGATTCATACGCTCGGCATGTAACAATCCGCAGCGAATTCCAAACCGATACTGTTCAGCCGAAGGATAATTATGCGCGATAAAAAAAGCTTTCAGGTTTGTTTTACACGAAATAAGAATATTCCCCTCATCCACTTCGTTTCTTACGATCAGCTGATTTAAAAACGCCTCCAATTGCGCACAATTATATGGAACTTCTTTTCCTGCCAATTCAGCCGACGACAGCATTCGTTGCAGATGCTCATCTAAAAACAGTGGAACTCCGTTTACAACACGCAACACTTCGTAGATTCCACCTTCGTTTTCGGCCGGAAAAAAAGTAGAAACCGGTAAAATCCGATCGTTGAGAACAAAGTATTTATGTAGAGGTAATAGCGCCATGTTTATCTTTTGTGGTAAAATTATTGAAATCTTTCAAAAGCAATTCAAATGCCGCCCGAGATTCCATATACCAACTTGATAAAATATCAATAAACATGATTTTCATTATCTGCCAAACGAACTTTTTATATACAAAAAGAGCTGTTGTTTACCCCTGAAGCTGCAACACCTCTAGCACCGCATTTTTATAACTCCGCCCAATGGGTAATTCCTTTCCGGGTACTTCAATACTGGAAGAAGTAAAAGCTTCGATTTTCGACAACGCCACAATAAATGATTTATGAATGCGCATAAAACCATTGTCAGGCAATTTTTCCGACATGTGAGTCATGCTTGTTTTTGTAATGATTTTTTTATCAGTAGTATAAATCTGAACATATTCGCTTAAGCCCTCAACATAAAGAATTTCGTTTAAATACACCTTCAAAACCTTTTTATTCTCTTTTACATAGATAAAGGCTTCACCGGATTTTCCATTGGTTGAAGCTACGGGGTTCACAGCCGGAACATCATCCTGAACCGACTGGTAATATTTATTTACCGATTTAAGGAAACGCTCGAAGGTTATTGGTTTAAGCAAGAAATCAACCACATCCAGCTCAAACCCTTCAAGGGCATATTCGCGATAGGCAGTGGTAATAATTACTTTTGGTGGATTTTTTAATGTTCTAAGAAATTCGATTCCTGTTATTTGCGGCATCTGAATGTCCATAAACATCAGATCTACTTTGTGGTTATGTAGTTCCTGCAGTGCTTTCATGGCATCTCCACACTCGGCACAAATTTCAAAATTATCTAGTTTTTCAATGTGCGAGCGCATCAAGTCACGTGCAAGAGGCTCATCATCAATAATGAGGCACTTTGTTTTCATGTCAATAGATATTAGCTTTGTTTTCTGTAAAATCTGAAGCACAGGCTTCAGTCTGTTTTCAATCTGTTACTAAAATAGTATGAGAAATAGGAATAGTGTTACACTTTTACGGATAAATTTCTATACTAAATTCTCTAAAATTATCATCTATGTTCTCCACCAACCGATGTTTGCCCGGAAAATTATAATGTAAACGCTGGTTGGTAATTTTATTGTCATCATTGTCGGCTATTTTAAAACTGTTTTCGCTCCAAAATGTAAAAGAAAACAGCAAATACTTTCGCTCCGCTTTTACAATGACTGTACTTTCATAGTTTTCGTTACACTCGTAAGCTATTTTTATTGCAGAATTTATAAACGGGAGCAGCAAAAGTGGCGGAACAACATACGATTTAAGGTTTCCGCTAACAATAAAATTACTGCTTAACCGCTCGCCCAAAGCTTGGTTATGAATGGTAATAAACTCCTCCAGCAGTTTTACTTCAAGCTCCAGCGGTATCAATTCTTCTTTTCCTTCGTAGAGAAAACGATTCAGGAAATTCGATATATTTATTATCATTTCCGGCGCTGTTTCCCCCCTTTTACCCGAAAACAATTCTAATTCCTCTACCAATTCTAAAACAATACGGGGTTGCAACTGGTAACGATAAATCTCCTGTTCAGTTTCAAGTTTCGAACGCAGCAATTCTTCTTTCTGATATTCGGCCCTATACCACGAACTCCCGGCTTTTATGGCCAGAAATACCAGGATAATGTAATGATTACCAACACCACTGATCACGATATTTTTAAGGTTAAGAAAACCCGGAGCAAACATTCTGCTTTTATCGAAAAAATAGAAGACCAGGTAATTGCTCACCAGTAATTCGATTACCGAAAACAGGATAAGAAACACAATTACACCTGTTGCAAACAGCAGATAATACTTTTTGAAAAATGTTTTGGGCAAAAGCCAGTAAGCAATTAAATAAGTATGCGTTACAAAAACAGGCAGAGTAACCAGATAATACATCAGCCAAACATGCAACGAGCCGATCCCATCATTCAAAGTTTGAATAAAGGTGAACGATATTATCCATGCCAACCAAAAAATGACATGCAAAATATACTGCTGTTTAGCGATATGTAATATGCTTGTTTTCATGCGATCTTTTTAACTCCAGACGTACCTTAAACTTGTCGCCCATATCTTTCACGTTCAGGTCGTAACCTAGTTCGTCGTAAATAATAGTCAAGCGTCTTTTTAATCCGCTATAACCACTTCCCCGTTCAATTTCCTTTGGCTTCTTCTGCAATCCTTCGGGCTTGCTGTTTTCGGTTTCAATAATTATTTTTTTATCTGTAGCCTTTACCCAAATAGTAATCCATGGCGCACCGGCATCTAAACTACTGCCATGTTTAAAACAGTTTTCTACCAACAGAAACAATACCATTGGTGGAATTTGTGCCGAAATCAAGTTTCCTTCAGTTTTGTAACTCATCTGCAAACGTTTCCCGTAACGTAATTTCTCCAGCTGAAGGTAATTCTCAACCAACTCCACTTCATCCATCAACGTTACAAATTCTTTAAGGCTTTCGTTGATAATATAAGTAAGCACAATTTTCATGCGGCTGATTACCTCGTTAGTTTTTTCAGGATTAAGTAACGATAAGGCATACAGATTATTAATAGTGTTGAACATGAAATGCGGATCGAACTGCGATTGCAAAAGTGTTGTTTGTGCTTTTCGGTGTTGCTGCTCCAGTTTTTTTCGCAGGTTGTCGGTAAGGATATAATCTTTTACATATTTGCCAATACAAAACAAGGCCACAATAAAGGTCATGTCTTTTGTATTCATTACAGTTAAACGAAGATTAAAAGCTCCGTTACCGGAAATATTTTCGGGAGCAATTGAGGCGTAAAAAATATAATCGGAGAACAATAACTTTAATGCCGATAAGCCAATTCCTACCAACAGAAAAACTACGATAAACCAAAACGGTTTGGCTTTTAACAACAACTCAGGGATAAGAAGAAAAATAGTAATGTAAGCATAGCCAAAAAAGAAAAAGGCATTGCCCAATGTTATTCCGAATATGTATAAAAGGCTATCGTTTTCGCTTTGAACAAACAAAATACCGGTAAACAATACCACGGTAATTACAAAGAATAAAATATGCCTTGTTCCCCGGTAAAGCACATTGTTATTATACAACAATTTGTTCATTACGTTAACTCGTCGATGCTAAAGGTAGCAACATTTGTAAAAGCGTTGCAATATTAACAGGAAACAAGCCGCAAAAAACTGTGGCTAACTAAAGAATTACCATTTTACAATAAAAGAGCCATTCATTAAAAAGCCCTACGCTTAAACAACGCAGAGCTTTAGAGTAAGTACCCAACAATTTTATATTACCCATTCATATTTTATCGTTCTATTCTTTTCAATGTTTTCTGTTTTTTCTGTTAAAAGAAAACCCCCGCCCACTGGCGGGGATCATCTTTTTCATACTTCTATGAAAAAAATTGCGCTGTACTTTAAATATCGTTTTAAAAATTGGCCTGATATTCGTCTTTCACCAAATCAGGGAAATAACAGGCGATCAAACCAAGTAAATCATCTTTCGATTTTTTATTCTGACAAATCACACGTTGCGAGTAATAAGCAACTCTATCCAACTTCAGATTCATTTCTTCTTTTGGCAACTGCTGGAAACGAGGTTCCATTTTCTTTACTCCAAACACGTGGTTTCTGCAGGCATATTGAATTTCAAACTCATCGCTACGAACAATAAAAGTCGTGCATTTTTTATTGTCTTCTGATAATACACCAATTTGTACAGGATGGTTGGTATTAGCATAGGTCAACTCGTAAGTTTCCAGTACCTTATCATCGAAAACCATTGGTGAGCTTGAATTTACGATAGTATACCTACCAAATTCGGTAAGAGAGTTTCCGCTCATCGCCTTTCCGTCTTTAATTTTTGCAGTGGTGGCCATGCTTAAAATTGCCAGGCAAACGCTTAATAGAACTAGTTTTGTTTTCATCTCATTATTGTTTTAATTGTTCTTACATTTCAAATTTACGGAACAAGCTGATGTGATGATTTTTAATTCAGCATTCAGTAGTTAACAGACAACAAACGTCAGGTTTTATTCTGCAAAACTCGTTAACCGCTATTCACCTGCATTCTGTTGCAGTTGCACCTAAAATTGTGCAGTTGGCTGTTCTACAAAATCGACAAATACCACTCTTTGCTAAAAGTTTTATCGTCTGCCTGGCTGAAAAAGAAAGTTTTAGTTTAACCTGAAAAATTCATGAATTTTCTACATGAAGTGTTGACGATTGAAAATCTGCATATTATGTGCTTCAGCAATGAATATCCTACGATTTACAACGTCAAGGTTAACCCTGACAAATAATTGTATTTCAATTATTTCGTCAGCCCTTTGGGTAATTAATTCATTTTTATGAATTAATTAGGTTAATTTGCAGGCTATGGAAATTGCTTCGCTGAGCAACATAAAAAAGGAATTAAAAAACCTGCCGCCCGAGGTTTTACAAGATGTAATTACACGGCTGGCCAAGTATAAAAAAGATAATAAAGAACTGCTGAGTTATCTTTTGTTCGAGGCTTATAACGAGGATGAATACATAAGACAAGTAAAAGAAGAAATTGATCTGGAATTTATGAGCCTGAACCAAAGCAGTTTTTACCTGGCAAAAAAAACAATTCGAAAAGTTTTAAAAACCACCAAAAAGCACATTCGTTTTTCGGGCAAAAAAGAAACAGAAATCGAACTGCTGCTATATTTCTGTAAGAAACTTAAAGACTCGCGCCTAAATTATAAAAGAAGCCGGGTTGTGTTCAATATGTACCTAAACCAGGTAAAACGGATTCAAAAAGTAATTTCCATGCTTCACGAAGATCTGCAATACGATTACCGCGAAGAGCTGGATGCGTTGTAAACTTCTATTTTAACTCATTCCGCAACTATTCTCCGAACATCCTATTAACAAATACGTTACTATGTTAAGGTTTATGTACAAAACAATTAAACCGTTAACGCCATGCGAATTCTTTTAACCGGAGCTACCGGATACATAGGCAAAAGACTGTTACCCGTTTTGGTACACAAAGGGCACCATGTAACTTGTATTGTGCGAGACAAGCAGCGGGCAACATTTGGAGAAAGTATTGAAAAATCGGTTGACATTGTAGAAGCCGACTTACTGAATAATGATAGCCTGAACTGCATACCGGAAGATATAGACATTGCCTATTACCTCGTGCATAGTATGAGTGACTCGCGCGATTACGAAGAACAAGAGAAATTATCGGCCATAAATTTCAGAGAGCAAATCAATAAAACATCAGCCAAACAGGTTATTTACCTGAGTGGAATTGTTAACGACCAGTCGCTTTCCAAGCACCTGAAATCGAGGCTAAATGTTGAACAGGAACTGGCAAAAGGCAGCTACGCATTAACCACTTTACGTGCCGGAATTATTATAGGTTCGGGCAGCGCCTCGTTCGAGATTATTCGTGACTTAGTAGAGAAACTACCGGTAATGGTAGCACCAAAATGGTTGAAAACACGTTGCCAGCCCATTGCAATTTCCGATGTAATTCGTTTTCTGGAACGCTCGATAAACACTCCGGCAGTCTACAATAAAAGTTTTGATATTGGAGGAAATGAAATTCTTACCTATAAACAAATGCTTTTGCGCTTTGCAAAAGTACGGGGATTAAAACGGTGGATTTTAACTGTTCCGGTAATGACTCCAAGACTTTCGTCATATTGGTTATATTTTGTTACATCAACGTCATACAAACTGGCTACTTCGCTGGTAGACAGTATGCGTGTTGAAGTAATTGCGCGCGATGATAAACTAACCAAATACTTTAACCTGCAATTGCTAAGCTACGAAGAAAGCCTTCAACGAGCTTTTAAAAAAATTGAACAGAATGAAATCATTTCAAGCTGGAAGGATTCGTTCGTTAGCGGCAGATTACACGGGCAGCTTTCCGATTTTATAAATGTTCCCCAATATGGCTGTTACACGGATTTGCGCGTTATGGAAGCACAGTCGGTTGAAAATACTATTGCCAAATTGTGGCGGCTGGGCGGAAAAACAGGTTGGTATTACGGCAACTGGTTGTGGCAACTTCGGGGTTTTATGGATAAACTGGCCGGAGGCGTAGGACTTCGCCGTGGCCGAACGAACGAAGACAGCATTAGCGAAGGCGATGCCATTGACTTTTGGCGCGTAATTTATGCCAACAAATCAGAAGGACGATTATTGCTTTATGCAGAAATGAAACTCCCCGGCGAAGCCTGGCTCGAATTCAAGTTTCGTGGAAATCAGCTTATTCAAACCGCTACATTTCGCCCAAAAGGGCTTTGGGGTAGAATGTACTGGTATATGGTAATACCGCTACACGAATTTGTCTTTAAAGGAATGATTTCGAATATTGTTAAATTCTGAAAACATACATTTGCAGAAAGAGAATGAATATGATTAACATCGTTTGGCTTCGACGCGATTTACGATTTACAGATAACACGGCACTGCAACAAGCATTAAAAAGTGATAATAGAACAGCGGTGCTTTTTATATTCGACACGAATATTTTAGATGAACTGGATAAAAACGATGCCCGCGTAACATTTATTCGTCAGCAACTTACAAAACTAGATAAACAACTGCGCGAAATGAATTCGGGGCTATTTGTAAAAACCGGCAAGCCGTTAAAAATCTGGCAAGAGCTAATAAGAGAATTAAAAATTGGGGAAGTGCATTTTAACCGCGATTACGAACCTTATGCTACTGCGCGCGATGAGCAGGTAAAACAGCTTCTGCAGAAAAACAACATTGCAGTTTCCTCGCACAAAGACCAGGTAATTTTTGAGCCTCACGAAGTATTAAAAGCAGACGGAACGCCCTACACGGTTTTTACGCCCTACAAAAACAAATGGCTCAAACATTTCAATCCGCAACATATAGACGTTGAGGAAAAACTAAAAACAAATGCATTCGCAACAATTGATTCTTCCCTTCCTTCATTAGACGAGATTGGTTTTAAAAAATCTGACATTAAGGTTCTAGACTATGATTTATCGGTTGTGGAAAATTATAGCGAAACGCGCAACTTTCCGGCAATTCGGGGAACCAGTTACTTAAGCGTTCACTTGCGTTTTGGAACGGTAAGTATTCGGCAAATTGTGCAACAGGTGTATAAGCAATCACCCGATTTTCTGAGCGAACTGATTTGGCGCGAGTTTTTTATGCAGATTCTTTTTCATTTCCCACACGTAGTAAAGGAGAATTTCAGAACCAAATACAACGGTATAAAGTGGCGAAACGATAAAAAAGAATTTGAGCGCTGGTGTAAAGGCCAAACCGGGTACCCGATAGTAGATGCCGGAATGCGCGAACTGAATAAAACAGGCTACATGCACAACCGGGTGCGCATGATAACAGCCAGCTTTTTGTGCAAACACCTGCTTATCGATTGGCGCTGGGGAGAAGCGTATTTTGCAAAAAAACTACTCGATTTTGAGCTTTCATCAAACAACGGAAACTGGCAATGGTCAGCAGGAACAGGGTGCGATGCAGCCCCCTATTTCCGCATTTTTAATCCCACCGAACAAGTAAAAAAGTTTGATAAAGAAATGCGTTACATCAAAAAATGGGTTCCCGAATTTCAGAAACTTACCTACCCCACTCCGATGGTTGACCATAAAGTAGCCCGGAACCGTGCGCTGGAAACTTACAAAAAAGGCATAGCTGAATAATTCTTCTCACTTTTCTTAGATAACATCTAAACTTCAAACAAATTATTAACTTTAGCGACCAACTCAATTAATCTGCGATGAACATAAAACTTAATCTACTCGCTTTTGTACTGTTTCCTTTTATGTTGTTTGCACAACCTTTCCTACAGGTAAAGGTTTTACTTTTGTTTCCTATAAACAGATAAAATAACACCTACTAATATCACACTTAATAGCAAATAGTAAAGCGCGATTTATTTCAAAATCTTAACAAGAATCAAATTTTTCAAATTATAAAAAATGAATACCGAAAACACTTTTAACGAAGAAACACTACCAAAAGAGAACCAACCGGAAGTTAAACCTGCCTCACTGGAACTTACCGAAGAAATTAACCACAACCTGCACAGCGCCGGAAAATGGAGCCAGTTCTTAGCCATCCTTGGATTTATAGGAACCGGATTTATGGTGTTGGGAGGAATAAGCGTGAGTATTATGACGGCAGTTATACCTGCCACAAAATCAGACATATTCCCGTTTCCCATGGCTTTATTAGGACTAATATACATCATTTTTGCAGGAGTTTATTTCTTACCGGTTTTCTATCTATACCGTTTTTCCAGTAGTATAAAACAAGCCGTAGCACTAAAAAAACAAGATCAACTAAGCAGTGCTTTTAATAACCTGCGTGCCCACTACAAAACCTTTGGTATTATCATGATCGTCTTTATGTGTCTTTACCCGATAATGATCATCAGCATGGTTGTATTTGGTATTTTTTCCGGTTTTGGAGCAGCAACAGAAGGTATTCCGATGTAAAACTGAAGAATTCAGGGACTGAAAACATGACCACCTGTTATTGATCATTGGTCACTAGTCATAAGGACACTCGTATCTTGGAACTTGTAACGTGCAGCTCGTAGCTTCTCTTTAAACAATTTCTTACTTTTGCGGCGGAACAAAAACAAACAAAATGAGCGACGACAAGAAAATAATTTTTTCGATGTATAAGGTGAGTAAAACCTACCCACCCAACAAAACAGTAATCAAAGACATTTCGCTTTCGTTTTTCCTCGGAGCTAAAATCGGGATCATCGGTTTAAACGGATCGGGAAAATCAACCCTGCTAAAAATTATTGCAGGACAAGATGAAGCCTACAACGGCGAGCTGGTTTTTGCACCGGGATATTCAGTAGGATTACTCGACCAGGAACCACAACTAGATGAAAGCAAAACCGTTATCGATGTAGTAAAAGAAGGTACACAGGAAACAGTTGACGTACTGAATCGCTACGAAGAAATCAACCAGCAATTTGGTTTGCCCGAGGTATATGAGAACCCGGATAAAATGGACGAGCTGATGAAAGAGCAGGCCGAGTTGCAGGAAAAAATGGATGCATTGGATGCCTGGAATCTCGACAGTAAACTGGAACGTGCAATGGACGCTTTGCAGTGTCCGCCAAACGATCAGCCCATAAGCGAACTTTCAGGAGGAGAACGCCGTCGTGTTGCTTTATGCCGTTTATTATTACAGGAACCCGATGTGTTGTTGCTGGATGAGCCAACCAACCACCTCGATGCAGAGAGTATTTTGTGGCTGGAAGCCCATCTCGATCAGTATAAAGGAACCGTTATTTGTATTACGCACGACCGCTATTTCCTTGATAATGTTGCCGGCTGGATTTTGGAACTCGACCGTGGCCAGGGTATTCCATGGAAAGGCAACTACACCTCTTGGCTCGAACAAAAATCGAAACGTCTGGAGCAGGAAGAGAAAGGCAGCCAGAAACGTAAGAAAACTTTGGAGCGCGAGTTGGAATGGGTGCGTATGGCACCAAAAGCACGTCAGGCAAAAAGTAAAGCCCGTTTAAGTGCTTACGACAAAATGTTGAATGAAGACGCCAAACAGAAAGAAGAAAAACTGGAGATCTTTATTCCGAACGGCCCGCGACTAGGAGACAAGGTGGTTGAAATGGAAGGCGTAAAAAAAGGTTTTGGCGAAAAACTTTTGTTCGAAGACCTGAGCTTTAAACTTCCACCTGCCGGAATTATCGGCGTTATTGGACCAAACGGTGCCGGAAAAACCACACTGTTTAAACTAATTATGAAACAACTGGAAGCCGACACTGGAAGTATTGACATTGGCGACACCGTAGAAGTAAGTTACGTCGATCAAACCCACGAAGCCATCAATCCTGAGAAAACAGTTTACGAAGTCATCTCAGGCGGAACGGAAACCATTATGCTGGGCAACAAACAAGCCAATGCACGCGCTTATGTTGGCCGTTTTAATTTTAATGGTGCCGATCAGGAAAAGAAATGTGGCATACTTTCGGGTGGTGAGCGTAACCGTTTGCACCTGGCACTGGCACTAAAATCGGAGGGTAACCTGTTACTACTCGATGAGCCTACCAACGATATTGATGTAAATACGCTTCGTGCGCTGGAAGAAGGTTTGGATAACTTTGCTGGCTGTGCCGTAGTAATTTCGCACGACCGCTGGTTCCTCGACCGCATAGCCACACATATTCTGGCATTTGAAGGCGACGGACATGTGCATTTCTTTGAAGGTTCGTTCTCAGAATACGAAGAAAACCGCAAAAAACGTATGGGTAACGAAACACCAAAACGTTTTAAATATAAGAAGCTGATGGCGTAAAAACCTGAAGTTAGAAGTAGAGCCCCGTTCTGTATTTGTTTTAGCATACTGAACGGGGCTTTTTTTATTTTACGATTTGCATAATAACTTGTGAATTCGCCCGGCATCCTTCCGATGAAGATATACGAGTGTTATTTCCGGAGTTGAGTAAACAATCCAGAATTGAAAAAGGCTTGTAAACAGCTAACCTTACTGATCCATTCAGATTTTACATTTACCCGATTAAACGAATTCCAAACTGACAAGTCTAAATCCGGTAAAACTACTCACAATAAAGCTGAGAAGTATTAGATTTAATTCTTAACGACTATTCAACTTAAAAATATTCTCTTATGAAAATGATCCCGACTTTTGTAATTGCTTTAATCTTCTCGTTAAATCTAAAAGCACAGGAAACAAAAATTGATAAAAGTAAATATCCACCGCTGGTAACATTCACTGCAGAACAGGATCATGCCAACATGATGGAGCAATTGGGAATAAAATCCTTGCGCCCGGGGCCGAGTGGCGACGAATCGGCACCCAACCATGCCAATTATGATGAATCGATAGCCAATCCATGTCCTGAATTACCAGATGTTCTGACAACCAACGACGGACAAAAAGTAACCACTCCTGAAATGTGGTGGAATAAACGCCGACCGGAAATAGTTGAAGGTTTCGAGAAAGAGGTTTATGGACGCCTACCGCAAGATATTCCGGATGTAAAATGGGAGGTTGAAATTACCGATTACGAGCGAATCGGATTTACACCTGTTGTAGCCAAAAAAATTGTTGGGCATGTCGACAACAGCGCATATCCCTTGATTAATGTCGACATCAATATGGTTCTTGTGGTGCCACAAAATGTAAAAGGACCTGTGCCCGTTTTAATGATGTTTGGTCGTCCTTCATTACCGGCACCTGCCCAGCCTTCTGCAGAAGATATGGTAAAAATCAACAAAACATTTAAAGAAGTTCTTATAAAAAATAACCCTGAATTGGAAGACGTTTTTAAGCGTTACCCTGCATATGAACCGATAGAACGCGAAGATCCGTTTGCTGCTTTTATGCAGCGCCGTAATCAGGAACCTTCTCCAACAGAGCAATTAATTGCCGCTGGCTGGGGATATTTAACCATTGATCCGGGCAGTATTCAGGCAGATAACGGAGCAGGACTCACCAGAGGAATAATAGGGCTTGTAAATAAGGGGCAGCCTCGAAAACCGGAAGATTGGGGATCGCTTCGGGCATGGGCATGGGGTGCCGCACGAGCGTTGGACTACCTTGAAACAGATTCGATGGTGGATGCTAAGAAAGTGGGGATTGAAGGCGTATCGCGTTACGGGAAAGCGGCTTTGGTTACGCTTGCTTTCGAACCACGTTTTGCTGTAGGTTTGATAGGCTCTTCAGGTAAAGGAGGTGCCGCTCTTCATCGGAGAGTTTTTGGTGAAGCGGTGGAAAGCCTTACCGGAGCTGGTGAATATCACTGGATGGCTGGTAATTATTTAAAATATGGTGCTGAAGAGGCAACTTTTGGCCGGAAAACCGGCTGCGATCTGACGGTAGATTCGCATGAATTAATTGCGCTGTGCGCACCCCGACTTACCTTCATTAGCTATGGAATTCCGGAGCAGGGCGATGCAAAATGGCTCGATCAAAAAGGAAGCTACATGTCAACCATTGCGGCAGGTAGTGTTTTTAAATTATTGGGCGCAAAAGATCTGGGAGTTTCAAACGACTACATGAAAGAGGAAATGCCTCCGGTATTAAAAGGATTACTTGATGGGGAACTCGCGTGGAGGCAACATGCCGGTGGGCATACCGATGCTCCAAACTTTGCAACTTTCATCCCCTGGGCCGGTAAGTTCCTGGGCTATGAAAAAACGCCTGCAATAAGAAGATAAAATTGTAATGCCTCCATCGTAAATTTTCGCAGCATTATCTTATTCACAACTAATGGAGATGTAGTATTCTGAAGCTGTGGAGGCAGACACAAAAAAAAGGATTCCGGCAAAGCCGAAATCCTTTTTTTGTATAGTGTTTATAACTATTAAACAAGCTCAACATTCACGGCATTCATGCCTTTTTTGCCCATTTCTTTGTTATACTTTACCTTGTCGTTCTCGGTAATTTCATCAACCAAACCGGTATGGTGAACGAAAATATCTTCACCTGATTCGTTTGCTGTGATAAAACCATAACCTTTGTCGTTGTTAAAAAACTTTACTGTTCCTTCAATCATAATCGTAATCTTAAAAATTGTATTTATATATATTTGCTTGTTCGTTAATTAACTAATTAACAAACGTGTAAGCCATTCCTTTGTTACCGGCTCTTCCGGTTCTTCCTATGCGATGGATGTAACTATCCATTGTTTGTGGAAGCTGATAATTAATAACGTGTGTCACTCCATCCACATCGATGCCACGGGCTGCCACATCGGTAGCCACCAAAACCCGCGTTTTACCCGACTTAAATAGTCGAATAGCTTTTGTGCGGTAGTTTTGTGATTTATTTCCGTGTATAACATCCGAATTGATGCCCACCTTGCGAAGCTGGTTACTTATTTTATCGACATTACGTTTTGTTTCGGCAAATAGAATTACCTTTTCAAAACCGTCGCCGCTCAATAAATTATAAAGCACCTGAAATTTATTCTCGTTTTCCCCCACTCTGATAATATCCTGCTCAACCGTATCGGCGGCATTGTTAACGTTGCTTACGTTTATGCGAACCGGGTCTTGAACGAAATCACGAATAAGCTTTTGCTGAGCTTTTTCGTAGGTGGCCGAGAACAACATGGTTTGCTTTCGATTCTTCATCAGCGCAATAATTTTCTTAATGTCGTTAATGAATCCCATATCAAGCATGCGGTCGAATTCGTCGAGCACCAATATAGAAGTGTTTCCCAGGCGAAGTGCACCTCTTGAACTTAAATCATTTAAGCGTCCCGGTGTACCCACAATCAGGTTTTGTTTTCTCCGCGCTTTACCCATATCGGTGTTAACACTGGTTCCGCCAATAAAACAGGTCGAAAAAAGTTTTTGCCCCCTGGTTAATGACTTAAATTCATCTTCAACCTGCTGGGCAAGCTCCCTGGTTGGAACAACCACCAAACACGTTGTTGTGTTATCGGCCAACATTTTTTCAATTACCGGAATTAAAAAAGCGCCGGTTTTTCCTGTTCCCGTAGCCGCAACGCCAATCATGTTCCGCCCCGCAAGCAAATCGTTAATCGATTTTTGTTGAATTTCGGTTGGTTCGACATAGCCTTTAAGCCGGATACTGTTTTTTAACGTTTCGCTAAGCGGCATTTCGCTAAAGTTCAGTTCGGGTACAAAAGGATCCACTTCAACGCTTGCAGCCTGTTTTACCAGTAAATCAGGATTTACAGTAGTAACGGCTTTCTTTCGTGCAGTACGATTACTGCCAGTGCGTTTTCTTGTATTGTTTTTATATCTGTTGTTATTCATGTAATCTTTAATTTATTATCCGAGATGTACGGACAATCGTTCTTATATTCATTATTTTTTTGTGGAATATGCTTCAGAAGGAAGAAGTAAGGCCCTAGCAATTGCTGCTGCCCGACTTAAACAATGGTTGCGTTGTTTTTATTTCCGCACATTGTACTGTCAATAAAGTATTTTCTGAAACATTGAGGCCCAATAAATTTTCAAGAATATATAAAGGCCGGAGATTCAACAAATTGTCATAGTTACGACAATTGTTTTTTACGCTGTATAACTTGTTAACCTGCTTTAATGCTTTGTAATAAAGGGAAACCTGTGATGGTAAGAATGATGTATTTTTAATAATTCTAATAATTAATTCGACAATTTTTACTTCAAAAGAATAAGTAAAATGGATACGTCTTCAGAAAATTATCAGGAACAATTAAACTTACAACGGATACTCGGTTGTGCCTTTTTAGCGGCAAACTATTTTACTAAACGATGAACTGCTGAATAAAAATCAGCGCTGCAAAGCTACTCAAATAAAACTAACCACCAAATTGTTGGCAATTAATTGATAAAGTAACTCCCAATGTTAATCTTTTCTGCTCCACCGAATATTAGTTTTGCGCTATTATGGTTATATTTATTGCGCTAAAGCTTTAAACCGTTTGAATACCTGCCCTGAAATAATAGTTATAAAAACAAAACGTAATAGTATTGTTATCACCCCATTGGGAGTGTAACATCACTTATTTAAACGCTATAAGAGATATAACAACAATGATGATGTACACTAATTAGTAGTCATTTTAAGTATTCAAATCCTATATAAGATTAGATGAAGGAAGAATTGATTGAAATAATAAAGAAAGGTCCGAGTTTCTATAAGAAATGGAGAGCTAAAAACCCAAATGAGGAATTAGATTTTTCTAATGCTGACCTATCGGGGTTGAATCTTTATGATTTGAATATCAGGGATAAAGAACAATATTATATCCTAGACTTATCTGGCTCAAACTTTTCTAACTCTAATTTAGAAGGAGCTGTATTAAGGTTAATCAATCTTGAGAACTCAGATTTTTCAAATGCAAATTTGATTAATTCCTCTTTCGCAAAATCTAACTGTTGTAATTGTAAATTCAACGGCAGTAACCTAACTAAGTCCTCATTCGCTAGAGGAAAAATCTCAAATTCAAATTTTGAGAATTCGATTTTGGATTATTCTGATTTCACGGCTTCAGAAATGTTAAATTTGAACTTAAAGAACGCAAGCTTATTAAATATTAATTTACCAGAATTCAATTCTTTCCAATTTCAAGACCTTGGATTAGATCCTTTCTTTCTTTTGACTTGCCAAAATATTTTATCAATTAAAAAAGACTCTTTAGAATTATTAAAGCCAAAGTTTTCCGAAATTTTAGAGATACTCTCGAAAGGGTATGTAGTAGAGCATTGGAAGTACTACGATGCTCAAAATACATTTATTGGTAAATCTACTAGAAAAGTAGATTTTATTAGCGACCTGATAAAAGACGGGAAATATGATAATTTCTTGAGTAAGGTTAATTTTTTAGTAAACTATTACAGTAGACCTTCTATAACCGAAATTTCTGAATTATCTATAAATATAAACAAGGAATTAATAAAATTTCTTAAAGATAATCCTGGCGAAATTTACAATATCCATTGGAGAGAGTTTGAATTTATTATTGCTGAGTTATTGTCATTTTATGGATGGAAAGTTGAAATTACGTCGCCATCAAAAGACGGTGGATATGATATGATTGGTATTTACAAAGACATGGCAGGTATAAATCATAACTGGCTAATAGAATGTAAAAAATGGTCAAAAGAAAATATGGTAGGTGTAGATGTAGTCAGAAGTCTTTATGGCGTAAAGTCTGACTTGAAATTTGGTAATGCATTGCTTGCTACGACTAGCAATTTTACAAAAGGAGCAAAAGATTTTAAGCTTTCCAGATATGATTTAGAATTAAAAGATTACAATGATATTATTGATTGGATAAAACAATATAGAAAAAACGACTACTAACAAATTGTAAATTGCATTGCGGGGTTCGTGGTGTGTCGTACGCTGGATTCTCGTTTCGCAGTTCCGTGTCCTTCGGACAGGAACGCGCTCCGAAATCCGCTCCGACAACATGTACCAACCGTTAGCCTTAATTTTGAAATCCGACAAAATGTTATAACTTTGTAATTACATATTTTAAAATTAAATTATGGAAATTTCAGTTATAAAAATCGGGAATTCAAAGGGTATTAGGTTGAGTAAAACCCTGCTTGACAGGTACAACATCAAAGACACTGTCGATTTAATAATGGATAAAGGACAGATTATTATAAAACCAATTTCAAAGCCCAGAAAAGGGTGGGGAAAAGCTTTTGAAAAAATGGCTAAAAATGGAGATGACAATTTATTGATTGACGATGTTTTTGACGATGAAAACCTGGAAGAATGGAAATAAAACAATATCAAATCATTTTAGTCAATCTTGACCCGACAATTGGGAGTGAAATTAAAAAGACCCGACCTTGTGTAGTAATTTCTCCAAATGAGATGAATAAATATTTGCGGACAGTTGTAATTGCACCAATGACAACAAGCTCCAAAAAATATCCGACAAGGGTAAAAGTTAAGCATGACAATAAAATCGGCTGGATTGTTTTAGACCAAATCCGGACAATTGACAGGCAAAGAATAATAAAAGTTTTTGGAGAACTACAAGATTCTGAAATTCATGAATTAAAATCGGTTTTAAAAGAAACTTATATTGACTGAAGAAGAAAAAAACTAAGGCTAACACAGTACATATTGCAAGGCGGGGTTTGGTGGTGTGCCAACTGCGGATTCTCGTTTCGCAGTTCCGTATCCTTAGGACAGGAACGCTCCCCGAAATCCGCCCCGACAACATGTACCAACCGTTAGCAACCAAGAAAGGAAATACTGAATCACGCCGGAACAATAAATCACGAGCAAGCGCTGCAAAAAGCGCATGCCGAATAGGAGAAATATAAAGAGTTATCGAAAAATGAATTGTCGGAAGTTGAAAAGCATTTTCTGAACTAAATAACCGACACAACGAAAAAACTGAAAAAAAAAGCGGAAAAGAATAATGCAAACGTACGCTATCTGGTAGTAGTAAGGCACACTTGTTCCCCGCTAAGTTATAGTCTGGCATTTATTCTCTTTAACAAAAAACAACCGACTAAAAGGAAATGCACAAATGCAACTGCCCGGATAAAATAAGCGTACCATTTTGAACATTTATACACTATTTTTAATCTAAAAATGTTATATTCACACTTGTATTTATTCCATTATGCATCACAGATACAGCAAGTTACTCTAAATTAATCAGAAGAAACAACAAGGAAAACTCAAGTAACCATAAGGCATGCGCGAGCAGCTATAAGGAGCACACAAGTAAGTGTAAGGAGACCACGAGTAAGTGTAAGGAGACCACGGGAAACAGTAAGGAACGTATGAGCAACGATAAGGAATTGAAGGGAAGCGTATAAAAATACAAAAGTACCATTAAGGAACAGGCAAACATCCGTAAGGAGTACGCAATAAAAACTAATATGTAAACCTTAAAATTAATTACGATGGTAACCAAAAAAACGCTAAGCGAAGCAGAAACCCTCGAACAGTACAGAGTATCGTTAGAGAATGTAGAAACACAACCCAAAATTGCCGCAGCCATGGCAGAATTTGGCTACGATGCAACAGTAGTAGCAGAAGGTAAAACCCTGCTAACAGAAACACGTCAATCTTTCGATTTTAACGAAACCGAAGACGATGAAACCTCTGATGCCTACACAGCATTCAAGGAATTAAAAGGAAGTCTGGAAGAAACCTATAAAATGCACCGCAAAAAGGCAAAAATTATCTTTCGAGACGACCAAAAAACACTCGATAAACTGGGAGTTTCAGGCAGTCTTCCAAGAGCTTACGTTAAATGGTTAGAAACAGTAAAGAAATTCTACTCCGTAGCCGAAAAAGACAATCAGATTCAAACTAAACTGCTAAGATTAAAGATTACAGCTGAAGATATAGCAGCCGCCAATACCTTAATCGGTGAACTGGAAGCTGCACGAGCTGAATATTTAAGAGAAAAAGGAGAATCGCAAGACGCAACAAAAGCTAAAGATGCTGCATTGGCAAAAATGGACGATTGGATGAGTGAATTCTATGCCGTTGCAAAAATTGCTTTAGAAGATAGTCCTCAGCTCTTAGAATCATTAGGGAAATTTGTGAGAAGTTAGCATGCCTCCCCTATTTGCAGGCACATTGGCAAGCCGCACAAACCGAATCAAAAGCAAAGCTTGCCAAAGAGCTTGCAAAGCCAGCCCAATTAACCGCCTTATGGGCGGTTTTAGGGTTGCCCACTCAAAAAACAAAATAAATTAGAGCCTCGTGGATAGTTTTGAAGTACATTTAAAAGCAAAAAAAAACAGGAATTGGGGCTTAGAATTAAAACCCAGTTGCTAGCGTGGTATAAGTCATGGCTGGGTTTGTGCGGATTCGACACGGTCGAATCTCGTCCCAACATCAGTTTCGGTCGGACACTCAGACTGTGGCGTCCTAAAATGTCTATCCTAAAAAAGGGAACAATTATGAAACATGAATGGAGAAAAAAAAGAATTTTATCTGCCAAAAAATAAGCCTGAAACAGTATATATCCCGGAATTTAAATACTTTACAATTGAGGGAGAAGGAAATCCAAACAGTGAAACTTTCCCTGAATATATTGGGGTTTTATATTCACTATCATACGCAGTTAAAATGAGTTATAAAAAGGGAATTGAACCAAATGGGTATTTCGATTATACTGTTTATCCACTTGAGGGGGTTTGGGACATTAAAGAGGAAGCAAAAAAACATTATACCGGAACAATAAATAAAGACGATCTGATTTTCAAATTAATGATAAGACAACCTGGGTTTGTTAATTTAGATTTTGTTGACAAAATATTGACACTAACCAAAGAAAAGAAACCTCATGAATTATTGAACTCGGTGAAATTTGAAACGATTAAAGAAGGAAGATGTATTCAAATGTTACATTTAGGCAGCTACGATAATGAACCAGCTAGTTTTAAGATTATGGAGGATTTTGCGAAAGATCAGGGACTAAAACGAATTTCAAAAATTCATAAAGAGATATATTTGACTGATGCCAGAAAGACAGCTCCAGAAAAATTAAAAACAGTATTAAGATTTCAAGTAGAGAAGCATAAGCTGATAGGCTGAATACATTTCATTGTTTTGTTTAACCGTGGGTTCTTTGTAATATTTTTTTGTTTGAACAGCAATCCGTTTAAGTTCGGTGGCACTAACCAATTCGTTACATGCAACAGGGTTTAAAATACGTGTTCTGTAATTATACATACGATGTTTGTCGGCGTCGGTATTTTCGTCCCACATTTTGTCTATTCCTGCCAAACGTACGGTATCGTATAACTCTCTGATAAACTTTTTGTAACCACCACTTGTATGCTGTACAGGCTTTTTCTTTCGGTTGTTTTTGTTTCGTGCCATGCTTTCCGGGATTAAGAAACGCAAACCGTGTGCACCAAAGTGCAGCACGGTTTTTACATGTTAAATAAAACTGATTTAATGGTTCTATTTTCGCAATTGTTTTATTTCACGCACCAGGCTGTTGTCTTTTCCGAGCAAACCTTCTATCAGGCTTACAAAGGCCGATGCATCGTCGTATATATCTTTTAATGCGGCGTTTGATGCTTTTGTGGCATCGAGTGCCGCTGCTTGTGCTTCTTTCCGGGCTCCTTCGGCCTCATCGGCCGTGGTAATTTTGCTACGTAATCCACTTACCCGTGTGGCCGGATCAAAACCAGCATCGACAAGCTGTTCTGCATTTTGTTCCGTAATTACTGCTACCTGCGTAGCAAAATCGCCTTTTTCTTTTCATTTAGTGTTGTTATAATTTTTCTAAATTTAGACTGTTAATAATTTTGGCTTATTAATACTTACACCTGTTTTTATTACTATGACACAGGTGGTTTTATTATCTTTTAAGGAAACACTTTGAGCTTAGTCGGGCTATCGTACAATTTTCTTTCTGAATAAATGGTGCTCTCAGGTATTTCAATTACAATTTACGGTTTTACGGTCAAAATCTCAAGAAAGATGCTCTAGAACAACTTTTTATAGCAAATACTAAAACAGGAAGTTATGGCATTCTCACTTCGCTGTCACGTCTCCCAATATTCGGGGATTCACCGCTACGGTGCGAATCCCGTCCCCCGTTTTAAAGCATAAAGGGGGTCTGTAAGAGCATTTCACCTTCAAAATTGCCTACTTCGACTATAGGCAAAATGCTGAAAATATCCTTTTAGTAAGCATAAAAGGGTAAAAAGCTGATTAGAAGAGTGTAATGAATTGATAATATTTTATATTTGTTTTTAGGGTGCAATACAATATTTTATAAAAAGTTAGAAAAGAACAGGGTTTTACGCGTATCACTATATGTTATCAGAACATTGGTACGTGTAGTAAAAGTCTCTTCAAGTTGCAGTCTGTATAATTTATTGTTTAACTAAAATAATTGTATTATGAAACGAATTTTAGTGGCAGAAGACAACAGATTAATTCTGGAGACAGTTGCGCATAGTTTATCAAGAGAAGGTTATGAGGTTATTAAAGCCGAAGATGGAAAAGACTGCTTAACAAAGCTCGAAAGCAATGAGGTGGATATGCTTATCACCGACTTGTACATGCCAAATTTAAATGGTCTCGAAGTAATTTCAAAATTACACGAGTTTTACAAAAAGTTAATTCCGGTAATGGTTCTTTCGGCAGCAGGAGCTGAAGAAAGTGTTATGAAAGCTTTTGATCTTGGTGCCGATGATTACATGGTAAAGCCTTTTAGTCTTATTGAGCTAAATATGCGGGTAAAAAGACTATTATCCGCCAGAAAATAGTATATTTAGTTTCAGTTAGAAACTTATAATCTATGCGACATATTAATTTTGCGATTAATCAATTGATCGCAATTAGTTTTATATTTTTATGTTTCGTAATTTTTCCTCAAGCCGTTCAGGCGAAGCATTTGTTATTTATACAAGCCGGAATTTCAATTCAACAATCTAATTCTATCGAAAATTCGGAGACTAATAATGCTGTTGTAACAGGCACCCAGCAAGAAAATGCTGATTTAAACACTGGCAATAACGTTCCCGAAAAAAAGTCAACTCATTCTTCACAAAGACTGGAGCATATCGAACGCTCTGTAATCAACATTCTTGTTTCAGATGAAAAAATTGAGCAATTAAAAACCAACCTGATTAAGTACGGCGAACAACACTTGTCGCGGAAAGCAAGAAAGGTATACTTCGGTATAATTGAAAAAGTTTTTGATTATTCCATATTACTGCTGTTGGCTGCAATGATTTTGTTTTTTATTATAAACATTGCAATTGTGCTGTTAACTTTAAATTATACCATCAAAAGAAAAAATCAAGAGGAAAGGTTCGAACAGATTTATGGAAAAATGTACGAAGAAGTGATTATGGATTACATTTTCGGCAACATTGACTGGGAAAAAGCACTGATTAAACTCAAAAAAAATAAAAACAAAGCCAACCGAAGAATTCTTATCTCGGTTCTTATGAATTACAAGGCCAACTTTAAAGGCGAGCTCGAAGCTTTTATTCCTGAGATATATTTAAAATTAAACCTGCAAAAAGATTCGCTTAAGCTGGCCAAATCACGATACAGCCATAAAAAGGTTATGGGAATTATGGAACTAACACACCTTTATCCTCAGGGTGCAAAAGGAATGATTCGCACTTTGATTAACGCCCCTAACGATTATGTTCGCACAGAAGCTCAAATTGCGTATGTTACCTTATACAACGAAAATCCGTTTAGCTTTTTTGATAACCTAAAACAGCCATTTGCCAAATGGGCGCAATTGTCGGTGTTTTACCTCATCCGGCTCAATCAAATACCGGTGCCGGCTTTCGCCCGGTTTCTATCTTTTAACCATTGCAATATCCGGAATTTCAGTCTGAGAATGATTACCTTTTTTCAGCAGCTTGAAGACGTTTCGGAAGTGATAAAAATGGTGGATAGTGAAATGGAAGAGACCCGGTTTCTGGCCTACAAAGCCATTAACGACCTTCGCTTATACGACAGTCGCGAATTGATAAAAAAGAAATTTGATGGCGAAACAAACCGGAACAAAATCGGAATTCTGAAAGCATTTAGAAATATTGGCGACACGAATGATTTTGCTTTTCTTGAAGAGGTGATGAAAACCGGTTCAGTATCGTTAAAACTCGAAGCATGTCGCTCGGTGTATTACATGAGCCAGGAAAGCAGAGACAAAATTAGTAAGCATACAAAAGAAGAAATACCGGAGCTTGAACTTTTATTAGCTCATGTAAAGGATCCGCGAAATTAATTTATGGGAATTGTAAGAATAATAATCGAATCGTTATTTCTGATTTATACAATTGGTATTTTCAGTTTTTATTTTTGGCTTGCCATTGTTTCGGCCAGAGAATTGATACGAAATGTTCGCGAAGCAAAAACAACCAATTTCGACGCGCTGCTGTCCTCTCCTATTGCTCCCAAAATTTCGCTTTTGGCACCGGCATACAACGAATCGCTTACCATTGTCGACAACATAAAAGCACTGCTTGGGTTGTATTATCAGAATTTCGAGATAATTGTTATTAACGATGGCAGCAAAGACGATTCGCTGGAAAAAACTATTGCTGCATTCGATCTCGAAAAAGTACCTTTCGCAATCGATTATCAGATTCAGTGCCAGGAAATTCTTGGCGTATACAAATCGAAGGCAAAGGCTTACTCCAACCTTACAGTGGTTGACAAACGCAACGGAGGAAAGGCCGATGCATTAAACGCAGGTATAAACATTGCCAAAGGCGATTATTTTATTTCAATTGATGTGGATTCGATTATCGATCCACATGCACTGAAAAAGTTGATAAAACCTTTCCTTGAAGCAAGTGATAAAAAGGTAATAGCCGCTGGTGGTGTAATTCAAATTGCCAATTCGTGTGTAATCGAAAACGGGCAGTTAGTAGAAGTAAATGTTCCCAGCAAACTTATTCCGCGTTTTCAGGTAATCGAATATAGCCGTTCGTTTCTGATGGGAAGACTGGCCTGGAGCCGCCTCGATGGTTTATTGCTAATATCGGGGGCACTGGGGCTTTTTGACAAGGAAGTAGTTATAAACTGCGGAGGCTACTACACGAAAACCGTTGGCGAAGATATGGAGTTGGTGGTACGCATGCGTAAATACATGGGCAAACAGGGGATAAAATATAAGGTGGTTTATATTTCCGACCCCTTGTGCTGGACCGAAGCACCTTCAACCCTTAAAGTACTCGGATCGCAGCGAAACCGGTGGACACGCGGCACAATTGATACCATAATGCTGCATCGCGATATTTTTATGAATCCGAAGTTCGGTTTTATGGGCATGGTTTCGCACCCCTACTGGGTGTTTTTCGAATGGCTGGCCCCGATTGTTGAATTTTTAGGCATATCTTATTTTATCACCATCGCCTTGCTTGGGCTGGCCGACTGGTCGTTTTTTTACGTAATGTTTGGTTTTATATACTTTTTTGCGATTATGATTTCGACCTATGCCATCCTTTTCGATCATCTTTCATACAACCGCTACAAGGATAAACGCATGATAATAAAATTACTGATGACAACCTGGCTCGAACCGTTTCTCTATCATCCTTTAGTTGTTTATTGGGGACTCCGGGGAAACTACGACTATTTCATAAAAAAGAAAAAAACGTGGGGAAAAATGACACGTGCCGGCTTTAATATTTCGAAACAAAAAAAATAAAATACAATGAAGCAGAATCGATTGTATTTCAAAATAGTAAGTGTACTTTTTATTTTGACCGTTACAGGAACATCAGGTATTCTACAGGCTCAAACCTATGATGAAGCCCGGAATTATGCCTTTAACGGCGAACGGGAAAAAGCCCGCGACATTTGCCGTCAGATTCTTTCCGAAGGTTTTAATTCGGACGTGGCTTTGTTAATGGGCCGTACCTTTTCCTGGGACGGAATGTACGATTCGGCAAGGGTAGTTTTGCAGGAGGTTTTAATACAGCGCCCCGAAAATATGGAAGCCTATGATGCGATTTCAGATGTTGAGTTTTGGGCTGATGACAATGCGAAAGCCATTGAATATTGTAATGCAGCCTTAAAGCTGGAACCTAAATCGTCGAAGTTTTCCATGAAAAAAGCCCGCATACTATACAGCAACGAGCAATACAAAGAAGCAGTTGATGTGTTGGAAAAGTTCCTGCATGAAAATCCGGGCGAACCCGATTTCCTGCTTAAGTTAAAGGAATACAGGCTCGACCTGATGAAAAACAAAATCAGGCTGGTTTATACTTACGATAATTTCGACAGCGATTATAACCGCGATCCCTGGCATTTTTTGGCCCTGTCGTATGGGCGAAAAACTAAACTGGGGTCGGTTATTGCACGTTTGAATTATGCAAATCGTTTCGGTTCAGACGGGCTACAATTGGAAATGGATGCCTACCCGAAAATTGGCGAAAACAATTATGCTTACGTAAATTACGGCTACTCGTCGAATTCGCTTTTCCCTGGCAACCGTTATGGTTTTGAGCTCTACCACAATTTTCCAAAAGCATGGGAAGGATCGATAGGAATGCGCTACCTCGATTTTAGCTCTTCGGGCGTTGACATTTATACCGCCACACTAGGGAAATATGTTGGAAATTACTGGATATCGCTGCGATCGTACGTTACCCCCGATACCGACGGCACATCAGTTTCCGGCGCTTTGTCGATACGTCGCTATTTCGCCGATTCAGAAAATTATCTGGGGCTTAAAGTAAGTTATGGTGTTTCGCCCGACGATAACAGGAAACCAATAGATACGGAAAAGAACCTGACCCTTAAAACCAGATCGGTAAGGATGGAATACAACCGGCTGATTAAAAAAATATGGATTATTAGTGCCGGGTTCAATTTAGGTAACGAACAACTGGAACCCGGAGATTATTCGGGATACTATTCGTTTGACATAGGGTTTTCGAGGTTATTTTAATGGAGATATTTAGATGGGGAAAATTACTGATACATTTGGCTTGCTTCTACGCACCTTAAGGCGTTTTATCAGCCTGAGTTTTATTCTGGCCGCAATGATTTTGCTCGTGCGTTTGTACGAACTGGTAATCACCTACAATTTCTACAATTATCCTCCGGGAAGTTTTAGCTCGTTGCTTATCGGAGTAAAATACGACATCATTATGTACCTAAGGATTTCAGCGGTGCTAATGATTCCATTTTTGCTGCTGGGTTTGTTCAGCCAAAAAGCAGCACGTGTATTTTTTATTTCTGCTTCTATATTCCTGGTGTTGGGCGATATGCTGTTGCTCAAATATTTCTCCACTGCCGGAGTTCCGCTGGGTTCCGATTTGTTTGCCTATTCCATCGAAGAGATTAACCAAACCGTACAAAGTTCGGGCGAGATGAATGTGTGGCCGTTCGTTTTTATGGCGCTCTTTTTGGTATACATGGTGCGGTTTTTTATAAAACACGTGTACTTCAAACTAAAACCGTGGATGCTTTTAATTATCTCGGCTACGATGTTTGCCTCATTTGCCCCAATCGATTTTCTAAAACCACAACCTTCTGATTTTGAAAACGAATTTTCGCTGTTTGCAGCGACCAATAAACTCAACTTTTTTAGCGAAAGTGTATTAACGCGTTATGTCTTTAACGAGCAGCAGAGCCAGCAAACTTACACCTTTAAAACACAAGTAACCACTGCCGATGGTTCTTTTACTTACCTCGACGAAGATTACCCTTTCCTTCATAACGAAACAACACCCGATGTTTTGGGTAAATATTTCGAACCGCTGGAAACCAAACCGAACATTGTTTTCATAATTGTTGAAAGTCTTGGCCGGGCCTACAGTGGCGAAGGCGCTTATCTGGGCAGTTTTACGCCATTTTTGGATTCGCTGATGGATAAAAGTTTATACTGGGAAAACAATTTAAGTACTTCGGGCCGAACCTTCGAGGTGCTTCCTTCAACCCTGGCATCAGTTCCGTTTGGCGACCGTGGTTTTACAGAACTTGCCGAAGATATGCCCGATCATTTAAGCCTGATCAGCATTTTAAAAACCCAGGCCAACTACACCAGTTCGTTTACCTACGGCGGCGAAGCACATTTCGATAATATGGATATTTTTCTGAACCGACAGGGGATCGATAAAATTATCGACAATACCAATTTTGGCACAGGCTATAAAAAAATGCCGCCTTCTGCTACTAGTGGGTTTTCGTGGGGATTTGGCGATAAAGAAATTTTCAGACGTTATATCGATGAGATTAAAGCCGACAACACTGCAAGTCCGCGAATGGATGTTATTCTTACACTGGCAATACACAGCCCTTTTGTGGTTGCCAACCAGGACTATTACATTTCGAAGTTTAACGAGCGATTGGAGAAATTAGAGCTTTCGGAGAAAACAAAAAACTTTAACCGCAATTATCAGCAACAATTCTCAACCGTTCTTTATTTTGATGATGCACTCCGGTATTTCTTTAGCGAGTTCAAAAAACTGCCTTCGTTTAACAATACCATTTTTGTTATTACGGGCGACCACCGTATGCCGGAAGTTCCAATAAGTACGCAGCTCGACAGGTTCCATGTGCCGCTGGTAATTTATTCGCCAATGATAAAAAAGCCGGCAAAATTTTCATCGCTTGTTACACATTTCGACATTACGCCTTCGTTGCTCGCCATGCTGGATGCCGATAGCATTATTTCGCGTCCGAAAGCTGCTGCCTGGATCGGGCATGGGCTAGACGACGAAGAAGACTTCAGGGTGGCAAATGCTTATCCTTTGATGCGAAACAAAAACGAAATACTTGATTATATCGACGACGAACGCATGTTGGCCAACAAAGTAATTTACCAGGTTTACGAGAACATGAATATTGAAACCGTTGATGAACCCGATAAAGAAAAAGAACTGGAAGCTAAACTCAACAACTTCCTGTTAAAGAATAAGCATGCGTGCAAAAACAACAAACTTATTCCTGACTCGCTAAAAGTATATACTTACAAAGGACAATAAGCATAAGAACACTACTTAAGCGAGCATTATTTTGGTGTTGAAAAAAAGACACACCCAGGATTAGGCAATTGCAGCCATTGCTCCGTTCTTGGGAGCTTCTCATCTCTGCTCCGTTAATTTCAATGTGGAACATTTTGATTATTATTTGATTTATGGTTAATTTTTAATCTTTTAAAACTATTTTTAAGCCATAGAAACCAAGTACAATGGAAACAATTTGTTCTAGAACTGCCAACCAAAACAATTTATAAAACACAATAATATTGCCCCGCAAATGGAGCTTCAGACTGCCTGCCATTAGGCAGCATAAACAATAAATTATGAAACTAAAACTTACTGTTATTCTGATCTTTTGTATTACCGTTTCCTTTGCCCAAAAAGGAGTAATAGATGAAGCGAATAAGCTTATTGAATTAAAAAAATACGAATCGGCATATAAGCTGCTGGATAATGCTGATCCGAATAATGAAAAACCGGATATTGCCATTGCAAAAACCAAGCTGGTATTAAACTACTATGTTGCAAGTGAGATGCACCAGATTTTTGCATTAAAAGACTTAACCCCGAACGAGGAACTGTCAGCTATTCGTGGAGATGAAGGTAATTATTCCATGTATAAATTTTCGCCGAATACAATATTGCTTGACTTGATTGAGAAGCACCCGAATAACTATGAGTTGCAAAAAGAATTAGGTAATTTCTATCATGAAATTCATTTAAACTATGAAAATAACTGGTTAATTCCCGATTCGGTTTTGGTGAATAAATTTAAAAACTATTACCTGAATGCCTACGAGAAAGGAGTGTTTGATTCCTGGTCGGCTTATGGTATTGGCTATGCCTACCTTATCAACCTTGATTATCAATCAGCTATTCCATTTTTAAAAAAATCGATTGAACTAAACAGCAAAGATCCGTACAGCAATTATAACCTGGCTTATGCCTATTTGTACACCGATCAAACCGAAAAAGGAATTGAAAGTGCAAAAAAAGCGCTCGACCTTTATGACGATCCTGACGATAAGGCGAATGTCGCCAGGATGATTGCCGTAATGTACCTGGAACAAGAGGATTCAGTAAATGCCATGGAGTATTACAAAAAAGCTGATGCCATTCAACCCAACAATTATTCTACGGTAAAAGCACTACTGGAGTTGGAAATGGATCTGAATATGGAAGCCTACAGGCAGCGGACAAAGCAGTTTTTTTTACTCGCTCCGGAAGCTCCAACAATATATCAAGACCTGATGAGATTTTACTGGACCGCTAATAAACCCGACGAGCTGATCCGGTTTTTATCAGAACAAACCAATAACTATTCTACTGATTATACTGTAAGCGGCAATTTAAAATTCTACACCGCTTTAATTCAACACGACAAAAAAGATTTTAAGAATGCCAAATTGAATTTCCGCTTAGCAAAAGAAGCTTATGAGAAAGTATTTGATGCTGATCATCAGGTGTTCAAAGTGATTGAGTCGTATAACAATAAATTGGCCAACTACGGTTCCTAAGTGTTCTCTCTTGCTACAATCGGGCAAAAGCAGAAAATAAAAAAATATAAAAGGCTTTAGCACTTAATCAATACTTAAATACTAAGGCCTTCTATTCATTTACCTCCTAATCTCCGGGCTAATGCCACCGTGAAAATAATAGATTCAACCACCTCACCGCTGTAAACGCGTTCCCCTTCCCAATGAAGAGTCGGGACAGGCTCTCCTTACAGAAGGAGAAACTCCATTATCGTGTGTAATCCCGCTGCCGTGCATCCTTTCGTATAATGTACAAATTGCCTCTATATTGATTTTTTACTGTGCTTGCGCTCATAATTAACGTGCGAGTATATAACAATAGCCTACGAGCTACTTTTTTACATATACGAGCTACAATTATTATACTGCGAGTAATAAATATAGATACACGAGTTAGCAATATTGATATGCGAGTTTAGCTCGCAACTATTTATTTGTTACTCGCATACTGATATATTAAACTCGCAGCTAATTTATAATAGCTCACAATTCATTTTAAATAGCTCGCACCTATATATATCCAGCTCGCATGACATTATTTTGTACAGAAACAGGGATTCACTGGTCGGGGATGTTTCGCCGTCCGTTTTTTTGCTTCCAGTATTGGCTAACATAACCCACATAACGGTCTTTTCGATGGCGGAATACATACTGGCCGGCACTTCGGATTTCGTTTACTTGCTGATGCAGGTACCAAAAGGCTTTATTACGAATAACAGCTACTTCTTTTAAGCGCTCTTTTTCATTTTTACTTTTTGCCCACAACCCGGCAAGCTCCTCTGATTTTGCTGTAGCGGTATCGAGTAAATCATGGTTAAAACCAATGGCTGTAAGCAGCTCACTATTGCTTCGTCCAAGTACCGACAGGTTATACAGATCCTGGATCAGACTGGCATAACCACTTCCTTTAGCAATGTATTTTAGTCGAGCTGATAAATCGGCATTATTCCGAAAGGCAAAACGCATGGCACGTAACAATTCGGTTGCCAATTTACTGGCTTCCGGTAGCTGCAATTTCCATTGCACCTGCGCATCGCCCGGAGTTTTTAATTTCTTTTCCCATAGAGACTGAGCATCACGACAGGCTTTAATATTTTCCGGCAAGTAGTTAATCAGTTCCTCATCAACACCTGCTTTTACCAACTCAGGTACATCATCAATACACCATACATAAAGGTTTTCGGCTTCCTGCAAAAACGTGGCAACGGGTTGGTTTGGGCGCGACGATTTTATTTCGTCAGGCTTGGTTATTTGGTTTATTCTTGGCATTTTTTTCGATTTGGGTGAATCAATATCTTTTTGTTAAGCACAAGATAGTTTAGATTTAATAAAAAGGCAAATTGCATTTGGGTTGGATATTGCAACAACTTCGCTCTTACTAACGATGCTGTTACGTGTCGGGGCTTTGCCTCTCAACTATTTTAGGACTGAAAGTCAGTCAGGTGCAAGTGTAATTCGTAAGGAGTACCAAAGAAAGGCTTTAATTCTGATCACCGTGCTAAAGCCACGATGCAAAAAGTCAAAAATAATCAGGACTACTCCGCTATCGGATAACTAAAAGAATAAGTCCCCGACCCTACCAGAACAGTTACACTGGTTCCGGTTTGTTTAGCGCCTGATTTAAGACCGTCAGACATGGTAACTTCGGTTCTTTTGTAAAGAAAAGATTTAATAATATAAAAGAGTGCTCGCGTCCGTGAGCACTCTTTTTTACAGAATTTAGTAACCTGAAGTTATAAAAAAATCCCGGCGTCCACTCCGGGATTTTTTAATCCAGTCTTTTTAACAACTAAATGAATTTTTAATAATTCCCTCCTCTATTTCTAGCGGGGTTTGTATAATTCAAAAGTAACACTCCAATAATAAAGCACTGCACTTAATCTCCTTAATTCAAATGAGCAGAATGCTGAAAATACGACTGCCGAAAAACTGAGCTAAAAGTTCGAAATAATGCAATGATTAGCGGTGATGATAATTTTCGAAACTATATTCAAGAACTGCTACTAATGAGAAAAAACCTGATTCGATCATTCCTCATAAAAAATCCCGGGCGTCCAATCCGGGATACTTCTTTATCACAACAAAACGGGTTTTCTATAACCTCTAACTAAACTAACTATTGGGTTTGTATAGTACAAATATACTTGCTGTTACTCTAACAACACTATATTTACTACTGAAAAGCACACAAGAATAAACTGATATTTTACAGTTCAAAATACTGACATCCAGCAACATTATTTCTTACCAAATTATTTTAAATACCGAAATACCTGCTCTTTTCGGAGTCCTGCTTCGACAAAAACCGCTTCAACTCCCAGTTTTCCAACTTCGTGAATGTTGCGGTGTTCGTCGTCGAAAAAAACCATGTCGGAATAGTCAATTCCAAAATATTTTTTGATTTTTGAAAAATGCTGAATTTTACTGCTTGGATAGATTTCTTTCAGATCAAAATATTTATCGATATCAAACAGGTGAAGCAGATCTTGTGCCCAGGATGGCTCGAAGGTGCGTGAAGCTGCAGCAATTTTGCGGTTATTCTTTTTGAGCTCCTCCAATACAGGAATCACGTCAGGATACAATTCAATTTCATTGTTCGACTGATCGAGCAAGGCTCCGTTGCTCCAGTAATAAGGCGGATTTGTGGCATCGCACCAGGTACCTCCGGCGTCCCACAGGGTAAAATCCAAATCAAAAACGAATAACTTCATGGGGGCGAAAATAGAGAAAGTATCGAGATTTGTGTTTTATATCAACTCCTTAGAGCCAATATAAAACACAAATTTTAAGTACTTAAAATCCCAGGCTTCGAGGTAGCCACATCGAAATTTCAGGAATATAAGTTACCAGCAACAAACAAACGATCATTGCTATAAACATCGGAATCAACGGTTTTATCACCGTTTCAATTTTTACCTGGCTTACACTACAGCCGATAAACAGTAGCGATCCAACAGGTGGCGTTCCTAAACCAACACTCAGGTTCAATACCATGATAATTCCGAAGTGAACAGGTTCCAATCCTAAATTGGTTACGATGGGTAAGAATATCGGGGTAAAGATCAGCACGGCCGGAGTCATATCCATAAATACACCCACAAACAGCAAAATCAAATTGATGATCAGCAGAATTACAAATTTATTATCGCTAAGTGCCAATAAAGCTTCACTTACATTTTGTGGAATATTCTCGTAAGCCATAATCCACGACAAACCGATACAGGTAGCAACCAGCAACAATACAAATGCCGTTGTTTTTACCGAGCGCAGAATTACATCAGGGAGGTCTTTCCAGCTCATTTCGCGGTAAATAAATGCAAGAATCAGCGCATATAAAACAGCCACTGCCGAAGCTTCGGTTGCGGTAAAGAAACCAGCCACAATACCTCCAATAACAATTACCAACATCAGCAAACTCGGGAAAGCACGCCAGAACACTTTTAAAGCATTTAAAGCACCTTTTTTATGCCTGCTGCCGTAATAGCCAATTCCCCCTAAAAACAACACGGCAAGTCCGCCATAAATGGCTGTTGCAACACCCGCCGAAAATGCGCCGTTTACCTTAATCAACCCTACAACTACTAAAGCTAATGATGCAATAACAGCAAAGAATTTTCCGAGGTTGCGTACCATTCCGCTAAATCCAAAATGTTTGTACGAAAACATTCCCAAAGCCACAGCCATAATCGCCAATCCGGTTAAAATACCCGGTGCATAGCCGGCAAGGAAAAGCGCGGTAATGGAAACCCCACCACTGGCCAGTGAATATACAATGAGAATATTACTTGGCGGAATAGACAAACCTGTTGTTGCCGAAGTAATGTTTACTGCGGCACTAAAGTTTTTATCGTAACCTTCTTTGTTCATTTCGGGCATCATTATACTACCAATTGCCGAAGCCGATGCTGCAGCAGACCCGGAAATAGCACCAAAAAGCATATTGGCGAAAACATTAACAAAAGCCAGTCCGGCAGGCCAGCGGCCAACCAAAACACGGGCAAAGTTAATAAGCCGGATAGCTATCCCGCCCTTGTTCATTATATTCCCCGCCAGTATAAAAAACGGAATCGCCAACAGCGCAAAACTGTCCAGCCCCGTTGCCATTCGCTGTGCAAACGTAGTTGCAGCAGGCAATGGCATAATAGTTACCAGCATAGTTAAAATCCCTGAAATTCCGATACTGATAGCAATAGGAACTCCAATTACAAGTAAAATTATAAAGCTTACTACAAGTACAATTACTCCTAAAAATTCCATTACTCTTCAATATTTTGGTTCAGTGAATTATCAATAGCATAATAAATAATAAGCAGTCCGCTAAGTGGCACAATGAGGTAAACATACCCCAAAGGCAGTGCCAGTGCTGCTGATTTTACGTTAAGGGAGAAACGTGTGTAAACCAACCACGAGCCTCCAAATACCATTACAAACAGGGCAAATAAGCCAACCAGTGTATTAATAAAAGTTTGCAAGCGGCGTTTTTTCACGCCTTTCAGTTTCTGAAGCATGAGGTCGATGGCAAGGTGTTCGTTTTTTCCGGCCACATAAGCAGCCCCCAACATACCTACCCAAATTAAAAGGAATCCGGCCAGCTCGTCGGTAAACGAACTTGGTGCTGACAAAACGTAGCGGCTAAAAACCTGCCATAATACATCCAGCACCAATATGCTCATAATCGAAATCAATAAGATCTCGATTACTTTATCTATTTTTTCTCTGATAGTCATAATCTATTTCTTATCGGTTTCTATTTAACGGCTTCGATGCGACGTAGTATGTCTCCCAAAACTTCGTCTTGTCTGTATTTGTCCAACATACCGGAAACTTTCTTTGCAAATAATTCTTTGTCAGGATAATTGATCTTAACACCATTCTCCTGAACAATCCGCAACGATTCTTCAACCGATTCGGCCCAGTATTTCCGTTCCACAGGCACTGATTCGTCGGCAGCTTCCTGTAGCCATTTTTTTTCCTGATCAGTTAAGGTATTCCACACTTTTGTACTGATGATCAGCACATCGGGGACACAGGTATGTTCATCTAATGAGTACTGTTTACACACCTCGTAATGGTGCGAAGTATATAAACTTGGCTCGTTGTTTTCAGCACCGTCAACCACTCCACTTTGCAGCGCAGTGTATAATTCGCCCCACGAAATTGGTGTTGGTGAACCACCTAAAGCACGCACCATTTCCATGGCAGTTTGGCTTTTCATAACCCTGATTTTCAAACCTTTCAAATCATCAGGAGTATTTATAGGTTTGTCGATAGTATAAAAACTACGGAAGCCGGCATCGTAAAAACACAAACCACGAATCCAGTATTCTTCAGTTCCCTGCAACAACTCTTTACCTATTTCTCCATCGAAAACTTTAAATGAATGTTCTTTTGAACGAAAAACATAAGGCAGCCCCAGCGCTTTAAATTTTGGAGTAAAACTTTCCATTACCGCCGCCGAAACTTTGGTAATTGCCAAACTCCCGATCTGCAACAATTCAACACACTGTTGCTCGGAGCCCAACTGCCCGCTGGGATAAATATCAATGGTCAGTTTTCCTCCTGATTTTTCAGCCAAACGCTTGGCCATAAACTCCATTCCCTTATGTACTGGATGAGTCGGATCAAGACCATGAGCCAGTTTTAGTACTTTATTTTGTTTGGTTTCGGTGCATCCCAAAAGAAATACCACCACAAAAACCAAAGAAAAAGCTTTAAAGATTTTAGTTCTCATTAGAAAAATTGATTTAGAGTTTCGCCGTTGGGGCGCAAGTTTTATGTTGTCAGGTTACTTATAATTTTCAGTGCTTCGGCACATTTTTCGGTAATATATGAATAATTTTTCTCGGCCAAAACTTCTTTCGGGAACAACTGCGATCCCATTCCTACACAAGTTACACCGGCATCAAACCATTGTTTCAGGTTGTCTTTATCCGGTGATACACCTCCTGTTGGCATAATACTGGCATAAGGCATTGGTCCTTTTACTGCTTTTACAAAGCTTGGTCCACCTACTTGCGATCCGGGGAAAATCTTAACCACTTCGGCACCTAACTCGTGTGCACGACCAATTTCGGTTACCGAACCACACCCCGGACTCCAGGCTATCTTGCGTTTGTTACAAACTTTTGCGGTAGCTTCGTCAATTAGCGGAGCAACTACAAAGTTGGTTCCCATAGCAATATACATGGCAGCTGTAGCCTCATCAACGATAGAGCCAACGCCCATAATCATTTCAGGACATTCTTTTATTGTCCACTTATTTAGTTCTGCAAATACATCAATAGCAAAATCGCCACGATTGGTGAATTCGAACAAACGCACACCACCATCGTAACAGGCTTTTACCACTGCTTTACAAACCTCAATATCCTGATGATAGAACACCGGTACCATTCCGGTTTCTTTCATTTTTAATGCTACTTCTATTCTTGAAAATCTTGCCATAATTATTAAGTCAAAAGGAAAAAGTTAAAAGTCAAAAGGAAAAAATGAATGGTAATAATGGCGTTATCGCTCATTAAATGGCAATAGCACTTTTGCCTTTTTACTTTATACTTTTTACTTGTTTGTTTTTATTCTTATCGATCAACACGTGCGCTTCCGCCGCCAATTATTTTTTCTACTTCTGATAACGTTGCCATAGTTGTGTCACCCGGAGTAGTCATTGCCAATGCACCGTGTGCTGCTCCATATTCCACTGCTTTTGCTCCGTCGTTAAACTCCAGAAAACCATAAATTAAACCGGATGCAAAGCTATCTCCACCGCCAACACGATCCATAATTTCAAGATCTTCGCGGTGCTCTGCTTCATGAATTACACCATCAGCATAACAAATTGCACCCCATGAATTTACAGTTGCCGTTTTAACGGTACGCAATGTCGTGGCTATAACCTTGAAATTTGGAAATTCTTTTATTGCGTTTTCAATCATGCTTTTGTAACCGGCAAGATCAAGCTCTTTCAAATTCTCTTCGTTACCTTCAACTTCCAAACCTAAACATGCTGTAAAATCTTCTTCATTGCCAATCATTACATCTACATATTTGGCAATTTCACGATTTACTTCCTGTGCTTTAGCTTCGCCACCAATGGCTTTCCAAAGCGATGGACGGTAATTCAAATCATACGAAACAATAGTGCCGTACTTTTTAGCAATTTTTACTGCTTCGATAACTGTTTCGGCTGCAGTTTCAGAAAGTGCAGCGAAAATACCACCGGTGTGCATCCATCGTACACCGAGTGTTCCAAAAATATATTCCCAGTCGATATCACCTGGTTTTAATTGCGATGCAGCTGTATTTCCACGGTCGGAAACGCCTTTTGCACCACGAATGCCAAATCCTCTTTCTGTGAAATTCAATCCGTTACGAACTGTACGCCCACAACCATCGTAGTCTACCCATTTTACAAATTGGGTATCCAAACCGCCCTGAAGCATAAAATCTTCAATAAGGGCCCCCACTTCATTATCGGCCAATGCAGTTATAATTGCTGTTTTCTTTCCAAAACATCTTCTCAAACCACGAGATACGTTATATTCACCACCGCCTTCCCAGGCGCGAAACTGACGCGTTGTTCTTATTCTGCCTTCTCCCGGATCCAGTCTTAACATTACTTCACCAAGAGAGATACAGTCGTATGTACATTCGGATTTTGATTTAATTTCCAATTTTGCCATGATTTAGTTTATTCTTCAATACAATCGATTGCAAAGATACTATTCATCAATATGAATTTGCATGATTGCCTTAATATCAATGTGTTTTTACTAAAAATTAAAATAAGCTTTTGCGTTATTGAAACAGATATTTTCAACCATGCTTCCCAACAATTCCACATCGTATGGTATCTCGCCATTCTCAACATCGTTACCCAGCAAATTACATAAAGTACGACGGAAATATTCATGACGGGTATACGACAGATAACTGCGCGAATCAGTTAGCATTCCCACAAAACGGCTCAACAAACCAAGGCTCGATAAGGCCTGCATCTGTTTTTCCATGCCGTCTTTCTGATCGAGGAACCACCAGCCTGAACCGAATTGCATTTTTCCGGGAACAGAACCGTCCTGAAAATTTCCGATCATAGTTGCAATCAGCTCATTGTCGCGAGGATTCAGGTTGTATAATATAGTTTTCGATAATTTATTCTCCATATCCAGTCTATCCAACAATCTCGACAGCGGTCGTGCAATATCAAAATCGCCGATCGAATCAAATCCTACGTCCGCTCCAATTTTGTTGAACAAGCGGGTATTGTTGTTGCGTAAAGCGCCAATATGAAATTGTTGCGTCCACCCCCGCGAGTGATCCATAATTCCGAATTCGTATAACATGCACGACTGAAATTTCACCACTTCTTCTTTCGTAAGCGTACCGCCTTTTCGAACTTTAATGAATATCTTTTCAATTTCCGCTTCGGTGTAATCCTCTGCCAAAACTGTTTCAACACCATGATCGCTCAAACGGCATCCGTTCTGATGAAAAAATTCGTGACGATCGTCCAACGCGTCCATTAAATCGCCAAAGCTATTAATGTTTAGGTTGGCTGCTTCTTCCAACTCACTTAAATAAGCATTGTAAGATGTTGCATTCTCCACAGCCATCGCTTTATCGGGGCGCCAGGCCGGTAATACAGCCGTTTCAAAACCATCGGCTTTAATGGCCCGATGATACTCCAGCGAATCCACCGGATCGTCAGTCGTACAAATGGTATGCACATTGGCTTTTTGAATAATTCCGCGGCACGAATATTCAGGAGTCTGCAATTTGGCATTACATTCTTCCCAAATCTCTTTTGCCGTTGCCGGACTCAAAACTTTATCGATTCCAAAGAATTTCTTTAGTTCCAAATGTGTCCAGTGAAACAGTGGATTACGCAAAGTGTGCGGCACCGTTTCGGCCCACTTTTCAAATTTCTCCCAATCGCTGGCATTTCCAGTGCAGTATTTTTCGGCAACTCCATTGGTACGCATACCGCGCCATTTGTAATGATCGCCGTACAACCAAAGCTGCGTGATGTTATCATACTTTTTATCCTCAGCTATTTCCTGCGGATTAATATGACAGTGGTAATCAAAAATCGGCATTTTAGCCGCATGATTGTGATATAATTCCTTTGCAACATCGGTTTGCAAAAGGAAATCTTTGTCCATGAATTGTTTCATAATTGTAAGAAAGTCGGTAGACCGAAGTCTAGATTCCGGAATTATATTATAAGTCGAATAATCTTTTTAAGTGTCTGTCGTAGATATTCTCTTCAACACAAGCGCCAACCACATCAGCATATTTTTCCAGCAATCCCGAGTAGCGTTCCCCCATTTCGGCAGCAACTTTATAGCCGACATGTATTAATTGGCGGAAGTTTGGATTATAATCGGCATGACCGGGAATATGACGCAAAGTATTTGCGAATTTTTCTCCCGTCCAGCCAGCAATCTCTTCTGCCGACGGAAGTTTGGAGTCATCAATATCAATAACATCGGCGTACGGACCACAAAGCTCTTCCTTACGGCTCAGTGCTTTTGTATAAATCTCATTGGCAACAGCCAAACCTTCATCTCCCGAAATAGCCAGTCCGATAACTTCTTCCAACCAGGTTGTTCCGGCAGTTTTTACATGAATTCCTTTATCATACTTTTTAATGATATCGGCCATTATCGGGTAGATGGTAAATTTATCAGATCCTGAGTGTACGCTAAGTTTCAGATCAGCCGGCAGTCCAAATTCTTTTACGGCATAATCAATTACTAATACGTCCTGCTCAAACTCTTTGGCAAACTGCTCCACATCGCCTACATAATCAACACCTTTGTTAAAACGGCCGGTGAATTTTGGAGCAATGGTTTGTGCCGGAATATTTTCGTTGGCAATCATTTTCAAAATAAAAAACATGTCCACCGGAGTTTGCGGAGCCTCTACTTCGTCCATCGAAACTTCGGTAACAAAGTTACCCTTTCCTTTTACTGCTTCAATGTGTCGGTAAATTTTTCCAGCTTCTTTAACTGCTGCCAGATATTTTGAGGCTACCTCTTCCAGTAATTCCTTTGTCACCTCAATCGATTCCTCAATTCCAGGAATAGTTACCCAGTCTCCAAGCAATTTACAGGTTTCTTTAAAAGCTGCCACATCTTCAACCGACGCTTCGGTACCAATATACATGGCCACGTCGAGCGTAAAAAAGTCACTTGGTTCGATAAAACGATCCACGTTTCCAAGGTTAATATGATCGGCATCAACAAAATAGGAATTTTCCCAGGCCAATGCTTTCACCGCAGCATCGGCTTCAATTCGTGTGCCCGATGGCTCAGAATGCACAATGTCATGTTCGCGATTTGATTTGTTCCAAACCGGAGTTACTTCAATACCCTTTTTATTCGCTTTAATTAAGGCACGGAGTTGCGCCTCTCCTTCGTGGTTGAAGCGGTCGCCCACTCCAAAGCTATATTTTCCAAATTGCATGATACAAGTCTAGTATTTATTTTTCAAAAATTGATTTCCGTGTACGTGCACGAAAGTAGGATTATATTTTAAATCTCACAAATATTTACTGTTTTTTAAAATCATTCCACACTAATCCGAATATTCCATATATCACTATATTTTAACGACTTAAATACTCTTCCACCAATTATCTCCACTCCTGATATTTACAAAACTGTGTACATTCTATTTCTCAATGAGAATATTCTGAAAATTATGGCCGATTTATACCATCAAAAAAATATATCTTTGGAATTTATTAACTTAAATCAATTAGACTTTAAAATATTTTTCAAAACCATGAAGCATTTTAGTGTTCTCTTTACCCTCTTTCTCTTGTCTAATATCCTTTTTGCTCAGGATCAACCAGCTGACTGGGAAAACCCGGCAGTATTCGATATCAACAAAGAAAAACCGCATGCCAGCCTTATGCCGTTTGGGTCAGTTGATGATGCTTTAAATCAAAAACCGCGACAATCGATTTATTATAAAACATTGAGCGGCACCTGGAAATTTAACTGGGTGCGAAAACCTGCAGACCGGCCGATTGATTTTTACAAACCGGAGTACGATGTTTCCGATTGGAACAATATCCCTGTGCCTGCCAACTGGGAACTTGAAGGTTACGGCGTGCCGATATACGTGAATCATCAATATGAATTTTCAGATTATAAACACCCAGTGTCTCCTGAAATGAAATTTGTGGATGACATCTATCCGGCAGAACCAGGGAAAGTTCCACACGATTACAACCCGGTGGGTTCATACCGCAGAACATTTACAGTACCTGAAAGCTGGGATGGCCGCCAGGTTTTCATACAGTTTGGAGCCGTAAAATCGGCCTTCTATTTATGGATTAACGGCGAAAAAGTAGGTTACTCACAAGGAAGTAAAACGCCTGCAGAGTGGGACATTACTCCTTATTTAAAGAAAGGCAAGAATGTAGTTGCAGCCGAAGTTTACCGCTGGTCGGACGGCTCATACCTGGAAGCTCAGGATTTTTGGCGGATAAGTGGGATTGAACGTGATGTATACCTTTATTCTACCCCTAAAGTTCGCATCCGCGACTTTTTCGCCAAACCCGATCTGGATGCCGAATACGCAAACGGTCTGTTTAGCCTCGATGTTGACATCAGCAATCATACCTCTAATCTAAAATCGGGCAACTACACCGTTAAATACAATATTTTTGATGAAGGTGGCTATTCTTTATCAAGCCGTGAAGAGGAGGTAAAAATCAATAAAAAGGAAAATGCCACTGTACATTTCTCAGGTGGGAAAATCCCGAATGTAAATAAATGGACTGCTGAAACACCAAATTTATACTCGCTGGTAATTAGACTGATCGACGACAACGGTAATACTGTTGAAACAGTTCGCTCAAACATTGGGTTTCGCAAGATTGAGATTATTGATGCAGTGTTTCTTGTAAATGGAGTTCCTGTTACCATAAAAGGGGTAAACCGCCATGAGCACAACCAATACAGGGGCCATGTGGTGAGCGAAGAGGCAATGATTAAAGAAATTGCATTGATGAAACAGTTCAACATTAATGCAGTGCGTACCAGCCACTACCCTAACGACGAACGTTTTTACGATTTATGCGATAAATACGGATTATACGTTACCGACGAAGCTAACATCGAGTCGCACGGAATGTATTACGGAGAATATTCGCTGGCCAAGAAACCGGAATGGACACCGGCGCATGTCGACCGGAGTATACGAATGGTTGAGCGCGATAAAAACCACCCTTGTGTAATTGTTTGGTCGATGGGAAATGAAGCCGGCGACGGTGAAGTTTTCACAGCAGTATATAAAACGATTAAAGAACGTGATCCATCGCGCCCGATTCACTACGAGCGGGCCATCATGGGTGATAACACTGATATTTTTTGTCCGCAATATCCAAGCGTTCAAGCACTGGAAAATTATGGATCGAAACATCCCAAACCATATATTTCGAGTGAATATTCGCACGCCATGGGAAACAGCAACGGTAATCTGGTTGATTTATGGGAAGTATTTAACCGCGACAGAAATGACCAGTTGCAGGGCGGCTACATTTGGGACTGGATTGATCAGGCGCTGGTAAAAAAAGCCGACGATGGCACTGAGTTCTGGGCGTACGGTGGTGATTACGGCGAAGATATGCCAACCGACTACAACTTTGTCTGCAACGGAATTATCTCGGCTGATTATACTCCGCATCCTGCTATTTGGGAAGTAAAATATGCTTATCAGTACGTAAAATTTGAGCAAGTTGATAAGGGCTACAGAATTACCAATATGCATGATTTTGTTGATCTGAGCGACTACGAAATCAGCTGGACATGTACCCGCGATGGCAAATACTGGAGTTCCGGCATTCTGGAAAACATTAATCTAAAACCTGGAGAATCAAGTGATGTTGAATTTGATTCAGGTATGATTGTAGATTTCGATCATCCTGAAACGCACGAGTATTTTATTGATTTTTCTGTTAAGCTAAAATCAGATAAACCTTTCCGAAAAGCAGGATTTGAAGTAGCGCACGAGCAATTCTCGCCGGGAGTGAAAATAATGGTAAACAATACGGATCAAGAGGAAATCAATTCACCGGCTTTAAAACTAAAGGAGACAAACAATGCATTCTGCATTGTAGGACAACAATTCATTATAACCTTCGACAAAGGCACAGGTACAATTTCTTCGTATAAAATGAATGGCACCGAACTAATTAAAAAAGGTCCGCAGGTGAATTTCTGGCGCCCTGCCAACGATAACGACAAAGGCAGTAACATGTTAAACAGACTGGGCGTTTGGCGCGAAGTTTCCAGAAACTTAAAACCAGAAAGTGCTACTGCTATTCAAACCGAAAACAATAAAGTATACCTAACAACAAAATACAATTTTGAAGAATTGGAAGCATCGCAGTCGGTCGTTCAGCTTATCGATGGAAACGGCAAAATTGAGGTGACCAGCACTTTTGAAACATCAAATACCGAGCTCCCTAACATTCCACGAATAGGTATGCGATGGGAAATGCCGGTAAATTTTGACAACCTGAAATATTTTGGCCGCGGGCCACAAGAAAATTACATCGACCGCAACCACAGTGCCTTTGTTGGTATTTACAAAAGCAAAGTGGCCGATCAGTATTTTAAATACGTTCGTCCTCAGGAGAATGGCTATAAAACCGATGTGCGCTGGTTCGAGTTAAGAAACGAAAACGGTTTGGGATTAAAAATATCGGGCGATCCGGTGATAGGATTCTCCACCCTGCATAATCCTATCGAGGATTTTGACATGGAGAACGCAAGCGACTACCGCCACACCAACGACATTGTAAAAAAAGACGGTGTATTTATTTGCACCGATCTGATTCAAATGGGCGTAGGCGGCGACAATTCCTGGGGCGCACAACCAATGCAGAAGTACCAAATTCCGGCAAAAGACTACCAGTACAGTTTTACAATTGAGCCAATATTCTAATTCAGAAAAATCAAATAAAAGACATAATAATGAAGCGACTAACAATTTCTCTTGTAGCAATGCTAATCAGTCTGGGGATTTTTGCCCAAACTGCCGACATCATACCCAAACCCGTCTCGGTGGTAAAAAAAGAGGGTGTGTTCAAAATAACCAACAACACCAAAGTTCTTTTTAATATCTCGAACCAAACTGAAGAGGAGTTTGCCAGTCTGGCAAAGGATATTTTAAAAAATGCAACCGGTAACACACCCGAGTTTGTTGCTCCAACAGCACAAAAAAGAGGTAACATTCTTATCCAACTCAATAATCCACTCGATACAAAAATCGGCAACGAAGGCTATACACTTTCCATTCAAAAAGACCGTGTATTTTTGAATGCCAACACAACTGCCGGTTTATTTTATGGCATGCAAAGCATTTGGCAGCTGTTAACCGCAAACGACGGAACTACCCTGCCCTGTATGAATATTACCGATTACCCGCGGTTTGGCTGGCGAGGTTTACATCTCGATGTGTCGCGGCACTTTATGCCCGTTGAGTTTATCTACAAATACATCGACTACATTGCTCTACACAAAATGAATGTTTTCCACTGGCATTTGGTAGATGATCAGGGCTGGCGAATTGAAATAAAAAAATACCCAAAACTAACAGAAGTTGGTGCCTGGCGTGCCGACCGCGAAGAACTGGACTGGAATTCGAGAAAAGAACCAGTTAAAGAAAACGAACCCAAATATGGTGGTTTTTATTCACAGGAGGATGTTAAGGCCATTGTTGAATACGCCAGAAAAAAACATGTAGCGGTAATTCCTGAGATTGAAATGCCCGCACACGTTATGTCGGCATTGGCTGCCTATCCTGAATTTTCGTGTACAGGAGAATACAAACCGGTTCCTCCGGGCGGCGTTTGGCCAATCACGCATATTTTCTGTGCTGGAAAAGAAGAAACGTTTAATTTTCTGGAAGATGTACTAACTGAAGTAATGGAGCTTTTCCCGTCAACCTATATTCATATTGGTGGCGATGAAGCCACAAAAACAGAATGGGAAAAATGTGAGCTCTGCCAAAAAAGAATGGCCGACGAAGGCTTAAAAGATGAGCATGAATTGCAAGCCTATTTTATTAAACGAATCGAGAAATTTCTGAATAAAAATGGCCGCCATTTGATTGGCTGGGACGAAATTTTGGAAGGAGGAGTAGATCCAACAGCAACAATTATGTCGTGGCGTGGTGCCGATCCGGGAATTCGGGCTGCAAAAGCCGGTCACGATGTGGTAATGTCGCCAACTTCGTACTGCTACTTCGATTATTATCAGGGCGACCCTTCACTGGAGCCAAAAGCTTTTGGTGGAAATATCACTTTGAAAAAAGTGTACAATTTCGAACCTGTCCCTGCTGAATTGAATACTGAAGAAGCCAAACATATTATTGGTGCGCAGGCCAACATTTGGACCGAATACATGCCCAACGGCCGTCATGTAGAGTACATGATCATGCCACGAATGAGTGCACTTTCGGAAGTATTGTGGTCGCCTAAAGATGCGAAAGACTGGGGCGATTTCTCAAAAAGAATGGAAAGCCAGTACAAACGTTTCGATAAGCTGGGAATTAATTATGCAACCAGCGCTTTCCAGGTTTCGGCAAAACCGGAACTCGATCCGGCACACAAGGCTATAAAAGTTTCGCTGAGTACTGACGCCTGGGAGCCGGATATTTATTACACTACCGACGGATCGGTGCCAACCGAAAAATCAAATAAATATACACAGCCATTTACCATCAGTAAATCGGGAACCGTAAAAGCAGTGGTAATTCAGGATGGAAAACAAAAATCGCAGCCACTGGCCACTGATTTTATCATTCACAAAGCCATTGCCTGCAAAGTGGATCAGAAATATCCGAACAGCAAAAATTACGAATCGACCGGAGAATATGCCTTGGTTGATGGAATAAAAGGTTCTAAAGATCACCACGATGGAAAATGGAAAGGATTTAAAGGCAAAGACCTGGTTGCAACAATAGATCTGGGGCAATCGCAGTCGTTTTCAAAGGTAAGTACCGGAGTACTTCAGGATAATGGCGCATGGATCTTTTATCCAACACATGTTACAGTTGAAGTTTCAGAAGACGGACAAAACTTCAAAAAGCTGGGGACTGTTAAAAATAAAGTGAGCGCGAAGGACGGAGAGCGCCAAATTCAAGACCTGGTGCTAAATAAAAAAGGAAAGGGACGTTATGTTCGTGTAACGGCTGCACATTTAACAAGTTGTCCGAAAGGGCATGCCGGTGCAGGCCAACCCGGCTGGTTATTTGTTGATGAAATTATTGTAGAATAATATAATTGAAGGGCACGACACAAGTTCGTGCCCTTTCTCATTTTCTATTTCTTTTTACGGGCAAATGTAAACGTTACATGCTCTCCGCTAAACAAGTCTCCATTCGGCAAAACATCTTCGTAAAATTCAACATTTTGCCATTCGTTTTCAGCCATTAGCTTTTTTAAATCGGAATGCGCAAAAAAGTGTGTCCAAAAACGATAAACATCCACTTTTTCATCTTCATCCATAACCTGATGCTGATAAAGAATTACTCTTTCCTGCTCATACAAGAATGACTCAGATAGAGCGAGGTAAGGCTCCGGTTTCCAAAAACCTGTTTCAGCAACTTCCCAGTTTTTAGAAACTACTTTATTCGGCAGTTCCCTGTCATTCAATACATCGAAAACAAAAGTGCCTTCAGGTTTTAGAACACTATGAATAAAACCAAGCAACTTTATTCTGTCTTCAGGCAACAAAACGCCCAGATCAGTATAAATCAGCAGAACCAGATCAAAGCTTTGCTCCGGCAATTTCAGTTCGAGGTAATTTGCCTGCAGATAGCTAATTTCAAGTCCATCCTTTTTTGCCTGCTTCTTTGCGTAATCGATTGAATTTTTCGAGAAATCAACGCCAGTAACAGCATGGCCTTTTTCTGCCAGTATTGTGGAGTACAAACCAGGGCCACAACCTAAGTCAAGAATATTCAGTTTTTCTTTTCCAGACTTTTCCAGAATCCAGTCTACCGTACTTTTTATGGTCTCCGGTTTGCGACTTGCAAGGTCAACATTCTCGTTCAGATGCACTAGCAAAAGTTGTTTCGAAATGTGTCTATCGGTCCACATAACTGCGGTTCCCGGTTCGTACAAATTCGGTTTTTTGGGTATTAGCTAATAATTTATTGAGTTTCATTTTTTTACAAAAAAAAATACGATTGAATGATTTGAATAATAAAATGCCACAAGCAGAAATATTGCCTGTGTACTTTTCAGCTCCGAACGGAGCTTTTTCGATATGTTATCTCAATAAATGAAGTGCTGCAAAGTTAAAATTTTCAACCAATTAAAAGATATTCCAATCAACATCACATTTCAGGGAAAAAATAACGAAACGTTTATTGCTAATTTTCACTCCGCAATGTGCTTCTTGAAGCTTTATCAACCAAACTAAAAATTCGTTCTATTTGGTCTTTTACACGCGTTGGTTGATGCCCCTTCACTTTTATAATTTTACAATTCAGGGAATCAAACAATTCGTAAAACTGCTTATACAAGTCGGCGTTTTTAAGCAGCTTCCCTCCTTTCGAGCAAAAATTATTTACCACCAATCGCGAACGGCGATCTGCAAGCTCAGCGATATTCTGCGAATCAGTAAAAACAATTAATTGTTTACCGCCCGGTTGCAACGCAGATAAAGCCCAAAGTAAAGTTTGTAGTTCGAGCCTGGTAGATGAAGTATTCTCAAAACGTTTAATTTGAATACGCTGCTTTAAATTTTCGGCATCCATTTCGTTTTCATCCAGAACCAAGCATGCACCATATCCAACTTTTGATTGAACATGCACACTTCCATCGGTAAATAAATACAACTTATCCATTTTTCAATACTACTGAAAAAAGTTACAGCCTGGCGTTGAACCAAGCTTTAACTAACCTCAAAAAAGACCACTACACTTTTTTATCGTTTAAGAATACTATAAAATCACACCAAGTTCAGCAATTGAGCTATAAAAATTACGACGCATCTCGCGCAAGGTTGTAATTCGGATATAACGTGCCTTATATGTTTTATCAAACATTTTCTCCTGACGATCGTCGGAATAAGCAAAACGACCATTTTCAACTGCTGTTTCCCAGTTTTTGCCATCGGCGCTTACCTCAAAATTATAAGTTGCAATGCGGCCATTCCATGAATCTTGTCGCGGCAAATAACTAAACCCTCTCAACTCCAGCAACTCTCCCAAATCCACTTGCAAATAGTGCGGCTGCACCAATTTTTCATCGGTCCAATCGGAGTGCCATATCGTTTCAGGATTGTTATCAATAGCCATTTCCGGCTCGTTTCCTTCGTAACTGCAATCGGCTGTGGCAGTCCACTTCTTTTTACTCATTTCAAAATACCGAATCACATAGTTGCTGTTCATTTTCCCTTTAAGTTTGGCATACACAGCTACTTTTCCGCCTTTTTTCAGTTCGAATGGTTTTTTATAAGCTTTAAATTTCTCATCATTTACCGAATAAAAAAGATCAGCATTTTCTGAACTACTTACTGAAATTTCCCCATTACTATTTTGCTCCAGAACCGGAACCTGCGCCAATAAAAGTTCAGCTACCGGGTATTTTTCACTGGCATATTCAAATATACTTTTTTGCTGAAACTGCACCGGACAATAAGTAACATCGAAACGATAAATGCCACTTGTTGCGACATACTGAGGTAAAATCCCGGGGCCACATGTAGCAGTTCCTAAACCGGTAACCAAGGCATCGAAATTAACGGTCACAAAATCGGCTTCATCCAACTCGTTTAGGTGACGTGCTTTTGTTATTTCGGCATCGTCATACGGATAAGCACTGAAATTCATTTCTTTTTTACCACTCATTAAAAATCCGATTCCTTCGACATTAGAAACCGAAGCCCATCGTACACCCGATTGATTGCAATTATCTTGCGGAATAACAATGTTATGGTCGTATAACTCCTCTGCAGTAGTTGAATAAAAATCGAATTTACCACCACTTTTGCGGTCGGGATATGTTGAAACACCTCCCAAACCATACCAGCTAACTTCGTTATACGAACGTTTCATTTTCATTTGCAAACCAACTTTTGCAACTGCGGCTATAGAAGAAGGTAAATTAACTTCGCTGGAGATATTAAATGTTCCATCGCCAAAAATATGGTACTGCATAACGGCTGAGAACTCAGAAGAAGCACTTTTTAAGGTAACAGGAAAAATCAGTACAAGACTACCATCGGCCTGATTTTTTAGCTCAGGTTTTTGAGCTGTTTGCTCCAATCGATCCAATCCGGCTCTTTCCCAAATTCGGTAACCATTGCGGTCGCGAATATCGTTTTCTGTTGGCGGGCGGAAGAAGTTTAATCGTGGCCCCTGTTTCATCATTTCTTTACCGTTGAAAATGTACGATGATATAATACCTGATTCAGCACCGATTTTCAGTTGATAGTCTTCTCCCAAAACAACATATTCCTCTTCGTTTTGCTGGACTGAAATTTCACCTTTATTCTCAACATAAACATAAGCATCTGATTTTATCGGTAACAAAAATTCTTCCCAGGCTTGTTCGTGTCCGGCTTTTACCAATCCCTCTCGTTTTTTGGTAACTAAAGAAAATTTCAGCACATAACTTTGTCCCGCTTTGAGTTCTGGTAATTCGGGTAACGAAATGCTAAACCGTTTTTCTCCCAGCGGCTCAACATTTAAATCAGAAATCCTTCCCTGAGCCACAATTCCTTCCGCACTTTTAACCGTCCACAACAAACTAAATTCGTTCAAATTTGTAAAAAAGTACTTGTTACTGATGGTAAATTTTCCGGCAGTTAAATCATCGGCTTTTATTGCAATATTCTGATAAACCTTTTTTGTTTCCCACAGCTGCGGATTTGGCAGACGATCAGGATTTACCAAACCGTTCATACAAAAACTATTGTCGCTGGGTTTATTGGTTCCGTAATCACCGCCATAAGCGTAATACATTCTTCCGTTTTCATCAACTTCGCGCAATCCCTGGTCTACCCAGTCCCAAATGCAACCGCCCTGCAAAGCCGGGTACATTTCAATGGCGTCCCAGTAATCCTGCAAACCACCACAGCTATTTCCCATGGCATGTGCATATTCACATTGGATTAACGGACGATCAGGATTTTCTTTTGCATAATTGATAATTCCTTCAACGCTCATATACATCGGGCAGAAAATATCGGTATGATCAGTCAAACCGGCACGTTCGTACTGTACGGGGCGACTATTATCGCGTTCCTTAATCCACTTGTAATCGGCTACAAAGTTAATTCCATCACCGGCTTCGTTTCCTAACGACCAGGTAACAATACAAGCATGGTTTTTATCGCGTTCCACCATTCGGCGTGTACGATCCAAATGCATTGGTCCCCACTCTGCGTGTTTAGCCAAACTGGCTTCGCCATACCCCATTCCGTGCGATTCAATATTAGCTTCGTCTATTACATACAATCCATACAAATCACACAGCTCATAAAATTCAGGATCGTTGGGGTAATGACATGTGCGCACCGTGTTGATGTTAAACTCTTTCATTAGCTGAATATCTTTTAACATCATTTCGCGGCTAACCACATGACCTTCGTCCGGGTCATGTTCATGACGGTTAACTCCTTTTACATAAATCGCTTTGCCGTTCACCATAAACTGGCCGTTTTTGATTTCTGCAGTGCGAAATCCGATATTTTGCGAAAGTGATTCAACAGTATTTCCGTCAGCATCTCTAAAAACAATCAGCAGTTTATACAGATTGGGTTGCTCGGCCGACCATTTTTTTGGATTATCAACATTGGCACGAAACTGAAACATTGCAGTATTTTCTCCAACGGTTGAAGTTTCTGATAAGTCAAGTACTTTTTGATTTTTATCGAGGGTTAAAACACTTGCCGCAACCGTATAATCTCCAGCATTGACTCCGGTGTAGTTTTCCACTTCTACTTCCAGCGAAAAAATCCCGTCCTTATAATTTTCGTCTAAGCCGGCATGAACAAAAAAGTCGCGTACATGAACTTTTGGAGTGGCCTGCAAATAAACATCGCGCTCAATACCACTTATTCTCCAAAAATCCTGGCACTCAAGATAACTTCCTGTGCTCCAGCGATACACTTCCAACGCCAATGTATTTTCTCCGGTATTTACAAATTCTGTCAAATCGAATTCTGCAGGAGTTTTTGATCCTTCGCTATATCCCACTTTTTTGCCATTTACCCATATATAAAAAGCCGATTTAACAGCTCCAAAGTGTATGGAGATCTGACGACCATCCCAGTCTTCAGGAATTGTAAAATTACGTCGGTAACTTCCTACGGGATTATAACCGGATGGAATATGAGGTGGGTTTGGCTTCTCGTTTACAATCATCCAGAAAGGATATGTTGTATTTACATAAATAGCGGTATCAAATCCCTGACGTTCCCAGTTCGCCGGTACTTTTATATCGGCCCAACTGCTTACATCATAATTGGTTTTGTAAAAATCAACAGGGCGGCTTTCAGGATTTGTGGCAATATTAAATTTCCAAATACCATTTAACGACTTAAAATACGCCGACTCATTCTTATTATTGCTCCATGCCAATCGTTCACTTTCAAAAGGAAAAAAACTGGCATGCGGATCACTACGATTAATATTAAAAACAGTCGGATCTTCCCATTCTTTTACATCCTGAGAAAAAACGGACGAGTACATTAGTACTACTAAAAATAGTAAACATAAATTTTTAAACATGATATGTAGTTTTATTGATTTCTCTATTTATTGAGACTCATAAATAAACGAATTAACCTAAATGAATGCAATGTTTTTCGTTCTTTATTTGCGGAATTTATTGCAAACTTCATCAGCCTTTGCATTTTCAAACAAAATACATCTGAGAAATAAGAATAATTTGAGATACAGCAATCATGTAAGTAACTCTTATCGTGTGTCAATAATAAAATCCGAACCGAGTATTTCCATATGTTTTTAAGGAAATGAAGTGAAACCGGTTGGATTTTAATTTTTTAATCATAAGTCAATACATAAAAAAATGCACAAAAATATATTTAGCCATTCGTTTCATTTTCAATTAGATACTTTTTAGTCCCATTATACAAAAATCCCTAATTCCGTGCACCTTTTAGTGCATTCTAAATTAGCACCTTAGCTAAACATTTCTGACTTATATTCGTTTTATTTGCGACAGATTAACAAAGATCGTTTATGTATTTAGAGAAAGAAAAACCGGCAACAAAGAATCAGATATCTGCAAAAGAAGCGCTTCAGGATTATTACATTGCGAGCCTAAGCCGCCAGCTAAGTATAATGGGGCGTCGTGAGGTACATAACGGCCGCGCACATTTTGGTATTTTTGGTGATGGAAAAGAAATTGCCCAGATTGCTTATGCTAAGAATTTCAAAAAAGGCGACTGGCGTTCGGGGTACTACCGCGATCAGACCTTTATGCTGGCACTTGGGTTACTGGAACCGGAAGAATTTTTTGCCATGATTTACGGCGATACCGACGATGAGATTAATCCATCCACCGGAGGACGAAATTTCAATAATCATTTTAGCACAAGAAATATTAGCAATTCGGGAGAAATAAAGAATCTTGCTGATCAGTACAATTCAGCATCCGACATTTCATCAACCGGAGGACAAATGCCGCGTTTACTGGGGCTGGCCCAAGCTAGTAAAATGGTTCGTGAACACCGTGAATTAAAAAAGCATCTGAATAACAATGTTACCGGAAACGAAGTAGCATTTGGCAGTATTGGAGATGCCAGCACAAGCGAAGGAATTTTCTTTGAAACGATAAATGCAGCCGGTGTTTTGCAGGTACCAATGGCCGTTGCAATTTACGATGATGGTTTTGGAATTAGTGTACCCATTGAGTTGCAAACCACCAAATCAAGCATTTCGGAAGCACTTAAAGGCTTTGCCAAAGAAAAAGGCAGCAACGGCGTTGACATTTATAAATGTAAGGGATGGAGTTACCCGGAATTGGTAAAAACATTTAAAGAAGGAATTGATAATTGCCGGGAAAATCAAACCCCGGTGGTTTTTCACATCAATGAAGTTACCCAGCCGCAGGGGCACTCCACTTCGGGCTCTCACGAGCGATATAAAACAAAAGAACGTTTGGCTTGGGAGAAAGAATACGATGGCGTTAATCAGATGCGCAAGTGGTTGCTCGAATCAGGAATCGCCGACGAAGAGATGTTAAGCGAAATTGAAAAATCGGCACAAAAACGAGCAAAAGAAGCCCGCAAAAAAGCCTGGACAAATTATACTGAAGGCTACCAAAAAGAACGAACAGAATTGATTTCGATTCTGAAAGATATTGACGAACGAAGCGACTTACAAAGTTTACGTCGTTTTGAAAAAGTAACCGATAAGATTTTCCCAACGCGGCGATCACATGTTAGTTTTGCCAAAAGGTTAAAACTTGAGCTTCATACCATGCCTGAGCTTGAAAAAGAGCGTGAAACGCTTAAAGACTGGATTAGTCGTTTTGAAGAACGTAGCGCCGGATTTTACAACCGAGAATTATACAGAACCGGACTAGACGCTACGCTGAATGTAAAAGAAGTGGCAGTAGAATACGACGAAAATTCTACCGACGTAAATGGATCCGTGGTTGTAAATAAAAACTTTGATGCCCTGTTTAGCAAATATCCCAACCTTGTAACTTTTGGTGAAGACACAGGAAAACTGGGCGATGTAAATCAGGGAATGAAAGGCATGCAGGAGAAATACGGTAAAGTTCGTGTTGACGATACCGGTATTCGCGAGGCAACCATTATTGGACAGGGAATTGGTTTAGCGATGCGTGGTTTTCGCCCCATTGCAGAAATTCAGTACCTCGACTACCTGATTTATGCACAGTCGCAGTTAAGCGATGATTTGGCCACGTTGCAATACCGTACCAAAGGCCGACAGGCTGCTCCGCTAATTGTACGTACGCGTGGCCATCAGTTACAAGGAATCTGGCACGCTGGTTCGCCGATGCAAATGCTTTTGGGATCGCTACGTGGAATATACTTATGCGTACCACGTAACCTGACACAAGCTGCAGGATTCTATAATACTTTATTCGAAGGTAACGATCCTGCACTGGTTATTGAACCGTTGAAAGGTTATAACGTAAAAGAAAAACTACCGGCTAACCATGGCGAATACAAAGTTCCACTTGGCGTTCCTGAAATTATGCAGGAAGGAACCGATGTTACCATTGTAACTTATGCCTGGAACGTGCATCATGCAGTAAAAGCAGCAAAACTTCTGCAGGACTTTAAAGGTATTTCCATTGAGGTGATCGATGTGCAGACTTTAATGCCTTTTGATGTAAATCACATCATTTTGGAATCCATCAAAAAAACTGGTAAAGTAATTTTTATGGACGAAGATGTGCCTGGCGGAGGCACTGCTTATATGATGCAAAAAGTTATTGAAGAGCAAAAAGCATTTGATTATTTAGACACGGCTCCTCGAACACTTTCGGCTCAGGAACACCGCCCCGCCTATGGTATCGACGGCGAATATTTCTCTAAACCAAACGTAGAATTGCTTTTCAAAAATGTTTACGAAATGATGCGGGAAGTAGAGCCTGATCGTTTTCCAGAGTTATAAAGGATCAACTCACCAACTCTTTAAACGAACGACCAAAATCTTCGTTATATAAGTTACTGTACAACTTGATATAATGGTTGTAAATTTCTTTGGCTAAACTATGTTTTCCCTGCTGATAAAGGATATTACATTTTAATTCCAACGCAGCTTCGTTCATTTGGTCGAAAGTGAAAAGGACATCGGTAATTTCAAGTAGTTCTTTTTCACTTTCCCGGATATCCAGCAATTCGCACACTTCTTCAAGGCGGTTTACGATTCTTCCGGAAATATCATCTTTCCATCTGTCGAGCCACTCCGTTTCCGTATTTACAAGAAAATTACCACGCCTCAAAATACTCATCATCGTATTAAATTCCGTTATCCGGGAAATATCAAATCCATTTCTGCTATATTCCTTAACATATTCCAAATCGCAAAAAACATCTTCATTATGCGACATTCGCCAGTTGTTCCCATCATAAGATATAGTAATATCACCCACATCTTCCAAAATCGAGCGTAGTTTTTTAATGTTCACCCCACGGTTATTTTTGGCATTGTGCTCCGACTTATCAGGCCATAAAATCTCCTGAATTTTTTTAGAAGAAATCCCCGTATTTCGATCAATTGTATTCAGAAAAATAAGCAAAAACAGTTCTTTAACTGTTGGCGAAAAGCGGTAAGTAATATCTTTTCCGTTTCTGTCGAACACCTGAAAACCGCCGAAAGTAAAGATACGTCCTTGCAAGGTTCCTTTATCACTATAAGCTTCGTCGGTAAATAAGTTCAATGTTGGCTTTTGTAGCTTAGCCTTTGCTTTTCTCGTTTTACGATTTATTATAAGAACTGCTCCTGCTAATAACAACACCAATGCACCAAGCCCCCAATAAGCCAGGGAAAATTCTCTGCTCTCCATTTCTCCAGCCGGGATCAATTCGGTTTCTGACGGAGGATAATTTAGGGAGTAAATATTAACTTTAAATTTTCCGTCTGTTGTTTTGTGTAAGGTAAGTGCCAATATTTTATTGTGCGTTTGCCAGTTATATAAATCGGCAAAAGATGTAATATCATAAAAGGTATAAGGAATTTTGCTGCCAATAAATTTATAGACAGGATGATCGAGATCGGCTTTTAGCAGCTGTAAGGCAGTTTCGTTGTTGCTGTGCGAAAAACAAAGGGTATAAAAACAGTTCTGCTTTTCATTAACAATCATAGTATTAACCGGGGTATAACTCTCATCAGCAATTTTATCAAGTGCCCAAACTTTTGAGATTGTATCGGCTCCAAAATCAATCTTGTACAGATCGTAATAAAACTCCTTTCCCAAAATTTGTTTTCCGGTTTTATTACCCACCCCGCCAAACAGGTAATAAACATTACTGTCTTTAGGGCTTTGCCCCAGCGCTGCCAGGTAACGAGGCTCAAAAAGCTCACCTTTCAATTTTAACTCTTGCCACGTTTTTGTTCTTTCATCTAATTTTCTGATAGTATTGAAATAAGTAAAAAAACCGTAACCTCCGATTGCCATAAAAGCGCCATCAGTTGGATCTAAAAGGCTATTGTGGTGCCAATATCTGGGTAAAAATGCAAGTGTGTCGTAGTTGTTATTCCAGCTTCTGCTGGCCTCATCAAAAACGGGAGCTAGCTTTTTGTATTTTGAATAAGTTCGTAAGTGTTCGTTTTTATCAAAGAACACCTGTTGGGCTTCTTCGTAAAATGGATTTCCCGACTGATAAGTAATAGTTGTTACCTTTCGTTCGTTTAGGCTGAATTTTGTAATTCCCTGCCTGTGCTCTACAAAATAAAAGGTTTCGGAGTTTTTATTAAAAGCAATTTGTGGCAGCTCCGGGAATTCAAAAGTTCGAACCTGGTTCCAGGTATAATGTTGCTCAATCACCCATGCCGGATTAATAATTTCGGCAACTTTCCCTTCGACTGAATCTTTAACAAAAGTGCCAAAAGTATAGTCAAGTGGCCAAAAATATTTTAAGTTATTCTGGTCAAAAAAACGAATATTACGCACCGACATTGGTGGCACCTCATCAATCTCAAAACCGTAACGATCTACAATTCCAAAGGTCCATTCCAGTTCAGACGAAGCAGGTATGTCAATCTTATCCGTTACTGTTTTTCCATCAAAAGTCATCGCCACTTCGCCCGAAACAGCATCAACCGTTAAGCGGAATTTATGCCAACGGTTGACCAGCTCAATTTGCTCGCGGCTTAAAGCCATTTGTAAATTGGTTTCCTTTTTATCAAGAACAATAAAAAGATCGGGAAAACGTCCGTCGATGTTATAAATAAGATCGAACTGATGCCCACCGTTTTTCTCCTTCAATTGCAATACATAACCATAGCGCTCATCAAGATCACGAAATAAGATATCAAATTCAATGGAGAACCGATTCTGATAACGAATGCTGCCCTCTTCTGTAATATCAATCCCGGTGCGGCTTTCAAGCGACACTTCTTTTGATTTAAAGAAGACACCACGATGCTCGTTCGCATTACTTTTTAATACTACCAATAAAACAATAAAAGAAATAAGAAATATCCCCCGCATCAATAGTTAGTTAAGTAAGAAACAAATTTACAATTTTAGCTCATTCCGCGAAACTATCCATACAAACTAAAATTAATATAAAACAAATTGTTGTCTCAGCACACTAATATCTCGTTGTCTCATTCTTCTCCTGCCAATATTTTGAGACCAATATTCCTTCCAATAAGTTGTTTTGTAAATAAAAGTTAATTAAAAACTATTTTATTGTAATTTTTTTGCGAATTCCACAAACCACTATTTATCGGGTTCTCACAAACCAATTAATCTAATATTAATCGGCATTAACAAGTATTCAGCCCTCATTAATCGGCAATTAATCACAAATAAATCACCTCTATTTAAAATTGTTAAATATTTTGAAATTTAAACTTAACACAAATTTTATGGAAAATTATTTTTCAGCGATTAGTCAGCTAACCAAAAGGCTATCGATCTCAAAATTTGCTGTTGCTTTTATTTTCATTTTCTCGGGTTTTGCCTCAATGGCACAACAGGGAGAATTGAAAGGTAAAGTAACGGAAGAAAATGATGCACCATTACCAGGAGTGACTGTAATGGTAAAAGGTACTTCAAATGGTACCATAACTAATTTTGATGGAGAATACGCACTTAAAGATGTAAAAGAAGGTGACGTATTGGTATTCAGCTTTATCGGGATGTTAACACAGGAAATTGCCTACACAGGTCAGGCAAACCTAAATGTAAACATGGAGACCGATACTCAAAACCTTGACGAGGTTGTGGTAACAGCGTTAGGTATTAAACGTGAAAAGAAGGCAATTACTTACTCTGCCCAAAATGTATCGGCAGATGAATTGAGTGAAGCCAGATCATTAAACGTGGCCAACTCTCTTTCTGGTAAAGTTGCCGGTTTGAGTTTCTCGACTACTGGTGGAGGCGTTGGTAGCTCCTCCAGAATAACTTTACGTGGTAACCGTTCGCTTACAGGAAACAATCAACCATTAATCGTTATTGATGGAGTACCAATGGATAACAACGTTGCTTCTACTCCATCTGCCGACATTGGTGGTATTACCAGCTCTGACGGTATTTCAAACATCAATCCTGATGACATTGAATCCATTTCGGTACTGAAAGGAGCTTCTGCTGCTGCATTGTACGGAACTCGGGCCAGTAATGGTGTTATTATCATTAGCACAAAAAAAGGATCAGTAAGCGAAAGAGCACAAATTTCGGTGTCATCGAATGTAATGTTTTCCAAAGCCTACGATCTACTGAATCAGCAAAATGTTTACGGACAAGGCTCAACAGGTGTTTACGATCCAACCAGTCGTTTAAGCTGGGGACCTAAAATGACGGGGCAAAGCGTTGCTGCATGGCAGCTTTCATTTAATCCTGAATATGGCGGACCTTCTACATATTCGATGACTCCACAACCAGATAATTCAATGAATTTCTTTGAAACTGGTTTTAATATGGCAAACTCTTTTACTGCCTCAATCGGTAATGAAAAAACTCAGGGATATTTCTCTTATACTAATACAAAAGCAAACGGGATTGTAAAAGGGAATGAACTTAACCGTCATAACTTGAATCTACGTTTAACCAGTCAACTTTCTAAGAAATTAAGCCTTGACACAAAAACAAACTTTATTTCGCAAAAAATCGACAACCCGTTAAATACTGGTGAAAGTTCGGTAGGTGAAGCTGTTTATACAATGATCCGCAGTATGCCTTTCGACCAATACAAAGAATATGAATATACTGATGCAGCCGGGCAACTACAATACAATTACCCGGCACCCGATAATATAGGTGGAGTTGGTGGCAACCCATATTGGTATGCATTAAGAAAAGCCAGAATTGATGAAAGAAACAGATTTATTGGTTTTGCATCTTTAAAATATGATTTTACCGATAATTTAAGTTTAATGATTAGATCTGGTATCGATCAGGCTACTAATAAAACCAACATATCCAATTCGGCTTCTTTATCTGTTATCGGAAACGATTACGGAAGTTATTCTGAAACAATTGGAGAGACATTAGAACTTAACTCCGACTTTTTATTATCATATAACAAAGCATTTGGAGACATTCATTTAAATGCCAATGTTGGCGGTAACGCGTTGTACCAAAAACGTTCGGGATTAAACAGTGGTGGTATTTTAAGTAGAAGAAACTTTTTCGCCATCAGCAACTTATCTCAAATTGGCTCCACTTCAGATTTTTATAAAAAGAGAATCAACTCGCTTTATTCATTTGCTCAGATTGGTTATAAAGAATATTTGTTCCTGGATCTTACAGCAAGAAACGACTGGTCTTCTACATTACCATCCGATAACCGATCTTATTTCTACCCATCAGTTGGTCTTACCGGTGTTTTTACCGATATGTTCAACATCAAATCTGATGTTCTTACATTCCTGAAAGCACGCGCGTCTTATGCAAAAGTAGGTAACGATACAGATCCATATCGTTTAAGTGAAGAGCTTCTTTATTATGGTTTTAACGGTGGTGTTGTTCAGTCTTCTACTATTAAAAGTAACAACCAGTTGAAACCAGAGATCTCAACATCACAAGAAATTGGTGTGGATGCACGCTTCTTCGACAATAAAATTGGCTTGGATTTCACCTGGTTTAAAACCAATACTACAAACCAGATCTTCACAATTAACACACCTGAATCATCGGGCTATGCAAAAGAAGTTGTGAATGGTGGCGAAATTGAAAACAAAGGTATTGAGTTAGTATTAAATGCTCTAATTCTAGAGAGAGGTGATTTCCGCTGGGATCTTACTGCCAATTATTCAACTTACCAAACCAAAGTACTCAATATTATGGACGACAGAGACGAATTGTCGATAGTAACCGGGTACGAACGATTGGCACAAACTATTGTGAAAAAAGGAGGCAATTATGGAGACTTGTACATCAAAGGTTTTGCACGCACGGATGATGGTCAGGTAATAGTAAATGCAGAAACAGGCTTACCTGAATTTACTTCTGGATTTGACATTCTCGCCGGCAACTTCAATCCTGATTGGACAGGCGGTATTCAAAATAAACTTACATATAAAAATCTTTCTTTGAGTTTCCTTATTGATGTGAGAATGGGAGGTAAAGTTATTTCTTATACTCAAGCAAGAATGGCTGGAGCAGGAGTAAGCGATATAACTCTTGCAGGAAGAGAAAACGGATTTGTTGTCGACGGAGTTAACGTAACTCGTGATGGTGCAGGAAATATTACATCAACTTCAACAAATAATACTTCTGTACTTGCTGAAGATTACTGGACTCAGGTAGCAAGCAGAGACCCAAGGTCAGCCGAAGACTTCGTTTTCGATGCCACAAATATTAGGTTAAGAGAACTTGTATTAGGCTACTCATTGCCCAAAAGTGCATTAAAAAATACTCCATTAGCAGGTGTTAACTTATCATTTGTTGGTAGAAACCTCTTCTTCATAACAAATAAAGCAAAATATTTCGACCCTGAACAGGGAGTTGGAGTTGGAAACCTTCAGGGAATTGAGTCATTTAATATCCCATCAACCAGGGATTTTGGATTTAATGTGAAACTGGACTTTTAAAATATCGACAAGATGAAAAATAGAATATCAAAAATATTAATATTCACATTCCTGATCTACTTGATGGGATGTACCTCGGATTTTGACGAAATCAATACCAATCCGAACACGCTTACCTCTGATCAATTAGATGCCTCAATGGCTGGTCCTTCTTTTGCGAATGCTCTTTATAAAGGAATCGGTAACGCTTCATGGAGTATACCTGGAGATGACTATGGTACCTATGGCTTGGCTACAATGTTACACTCTATGTTATTTGTGCATTATATGTCAGCTGGTAGCCCAGGATGGCAAACTGAAAGAAACGGGATTAATGACGGCTGGAGAAGCCGCGGATGGTTAAGATTTTACACACTGGCCGTTCCTTCATTACGAAATGCTTATACTGCAGCAGAAGGCGATGCTGAAGCTTTGGCAGTACTTGATATATGGAAGGTATATATGTTCCATCGCTTTACTGATTCTTGGGGACCTGTTCCTTATTCTCAGGCAGGTATAGGAGGCTCATCTGTTCCTTATGATTCACAGGAAGCTATGTACGCTGACTTCTTTACTCTTTTAGACAATGCAAATGCAACTTTAGCAGCAGCATCCGGCACAGTTGGTATATTGAAAGATTATGATGCAATTTATCAGGGAGACATTGAAAAATGGAGACGTTTTGGAAACTCGCTCAAGCTGAGGTTGGCTTTGAGAATTTCGGATGTTGATGCCTCTACAGCAAAAACAAAAGCAGAAGAAGCAGTTTCAGCCGGAGTTATCGAATCGAACGAAGGAAGTGCTTACTATCAGACTACATCAGATGCATACAATAATTTTGTTGACATCGCAAAATCTTGGGGTTTCTACATGACTGCGGATATGGAAAGTATCCTGAAAGGATATAATGATCCTCGTCTGTCAATTTGGTTTAGCCCGAACTCAAACGGACACTTTGTTGGCCAGCCAAATGGTGGAGCCACTACCAGAAACTGGAATACTGACACGTTGAGTATGACCAACCAGGAAACTACATTTGCTGACAATGTGAATAAAGACATTGAAGTAATGATGGCTGCTGAATCGTATTTTAACCGGGCAGAAGGTGCTCTAAACGGATGGTCAATGAGCGACGATGCTGAATCATTATACAAAACCGGTGTCCGGTTGTCTCTTAAACAATGGGGCGTTAGCGATGAGAATGCAATTGATACTTACATTGCAGGAACAAGTACAGCTGTTGAACCTACATTGGCTACCGAATATGTTGCTGCAGGTCACAATGCAACACCTCCTGTTGATGTTCCTGTTTCATGGGCAACAAGCGAATCGGCTCAAAGAAAGCAAATTGCCGTTCAAAAATACCTTGCTCTTTTCCCTGAATCATGGGAAGCCTGGTCTGACCTGAGAAGGAGTGATGCAGATATTCTTTATCCGCTATTATACACTGAAGATAGTGAAGTAGGAACCGGGGTAATGAAAAGACTAACTTACCTGCCTAATGAGTACAGCACCAACGGAAATGCTGTTGAAGCGGTAGTAAGTACACTTTCAGGAGGAGAAGATAAAGGTAGCGTTAAAGTTTGGTGGGACGTTAACTAAATCGCACATTATTTAATATTAAAATCAGAACTTCGCATAGTTTAATATAAAATATGGGCTAAGCAACCGGCAATGCCGGTTGCTTTTCCCGTTTTATTCATTATAAATGCATACCATTCAACAAAATGAACCGAATTCTTTTAATTGTAAACGTATTTATTGCATTCTCATTATTCTCATGCTCACAGGCTCCGAATAACGAAGATTTTTCAGCTTACGTAGATCCGTATATTGGCAGCGATTACCACGGGCATGTTTTTGTGGGAGCCAACGTTCCTTTTGGGGCCGTTCAGTTGGGGCCAAACAATGCACAGGGAACCTGGGATTGGTGCTCGGGCTATCATTATTCCGATTCAGTTCTGATTGGCTTTGCACACACCCATTTAAGCGGAACAGGCATTGGCGATCTTGGCGATTTGCTTTTTATGCCCGTTTCCGATGATTTTAACTACAACCAAAAAGCAAACGAGGCCTACCCATGGAGTGCACTATATACGCACGACGACGAACAACTTAGTCCGGGATATTATTCCATTAACATCAATAAGTACAATATTCGGGCTGAACTTACAACCACCGAGCGTGTGGGCTTTCATCGATATAACTTTAATGCTTCCGGTAACTCAAAATTAATTATCGACTTCACTTATGGTACCGGTTGGGACGCACTCACTAAAGCCGACCTTCAACAGGAAGATGACCACAGCATTAGCGGATTTCGCTATTCAACAGGATGGGCCAAAGACCAAAAGATTTATTTCCATACCGAGTTTTCGAAAGCAATAAAAGCGTTAAAAATATTACGTCAAAACGACGAAGGAATTAACACCGTTGAACTTGAATTTGAAGGAAACGGCGAGTTACTCGTTAAAACAGCGATCTCACCCGTTAGTGTTAATGGCGCAAAAAACAACCTGAACACCGAATTAGCCCAATGGGATTTTGAAGCAACAAAAGCCAAAGCCCGTACAAAATGGAATACAGAACTGGGCAAAATTAAAATTGAAAATACTGATCCATCAAATAAAATCACATTTTATACCGCATTATACCACACCATGATCGCACCATCGTTATTCGACGATGCCAATGGCGATTACCGCGGTGCCGATGGTAAAAACTACACCAATCCGGGTTACGATACTTACACCACATTTTCGCTGTGGGATACTTACCGCGCAGCGCATCCGCTATTTACGCTGGTTCAGCCCAATCGAGTAGACGACTTTGTAAATACACTGCTTGCTATTTACGAGCAACAGGGCAAACTTCCGGTGTGGCATCTACACGGAAACGAAACCAACACCATGGTGGGCAACCACGCCATTCCAGTAATTGCCGATGCCTTACTAAAAGGATTTACCGGTTTTGATGCAGAAGAAGCATTTGAAGCCGCAAAATCAACTATGCTGATGGACGAACGCGGCCTTAATTTCATTAAAGAGCAAGGTTATATTCCGGCAGATTCCACTGTTGAGTCGGTTGCAATGGCATTGGAATATGCCATCGACGACTGGTGTGTGGCCGCCATGGCTAAAAAACTAGGAAAAACCGATGACTTTGAATTATTCGCAAAACGAGCAAAATATTACGAAAACTACTTCAATAAAGAAACCGCTTTTATACGTGGACGTATGGCCGATGGTAGCTGGCGTACACCTTTTAATCCAGTACATTCGGAGCATCGCGCCGACGATTTTTGCGAGGGAAATGCCTGGCAATATACCTGGTTGGTTCCTCATGATATTAATGGTTTAATTAATCTTTTCGGTAGTGAAGCTGCTTTTTCCGAAAAATTAGATAAGCTTTTTACAGCCGAAGAAACATTAAACGAAGGAGCATCCAGCGATATTTCAGGCTTGATTGGAATGTACGCCCACGGAAACGAACCGGGGCACCATATTCCTTACATGTATGCATTTGCAGGCCAGCAATGGAAAACAGCCGAACGTGTGAATTTTATTCTAAATGAAATGTACACTGATCAACCCGATGGACTTTGCGGCAACGAAGACTGCGGACAAATGTCGGCATGGTACGTGTTCTCCTCAATGGGATTTTATCCGGTTAATCCAGCCAACGGTGTTTATGTCTTTGGCAGTCCATTGTTTGAATCAGCGACCATTACATTACCAGGTAACAAAACATTTCAGATAGAAGCCAAGAATCTGAACAAGACAAATATCTATATCGATTCAGTTACGTTAAATGGCAAGCCTTACTCAAAAAGTTATATCACTCACGCTGATATTGTAAAAGGAGGAGTACTTGAATTTACCATGGCGGCAAAACCGAATAAAGAATTTGGACAAGCTGAAGGCAGTCGTCCGAAATCAGGCTACGAGTAGTAAGATTGAACAAAATAATTCTATTTTTGCGCCTGTTTTATACCTATACAACAACTTAATAAACTCACTACCATGAAGTATTATTTATTGTTTTGCCTTGGCGCAATTCTATTTAGCTGCACTTCAAAAGTCAGCACTCAATCAACAACTACGCCCACAAAACTGGTGGAACTGGTAAATCCTTTAATGGGTACCGATTCCGAATTCAAACTATCGAACGGGAACACCTACCCTGCCATTGCACGTCCGTGGGGAATGAATTTCTGGACACCGCAAACCGGCCGCATGGGCGACGGATGGGGTTACACCTACGATTCGTACAAAATTCAGGGATTCAAACAAACCCATCAGCCTAGTCCGTGGATTAACGATTATGCCGCATTTTCGCTGATGCCGGTTACCGGAGAGCTAAAATTTAAAGGCGCAGAACGTGCCTCGTGGTTTTCGCACAAAGCAGAAGTGGCCCAGCCGCACTATTATAAAGTGTATCTGGCCGACTACGATGTAACAACAGAGTTCACGCCAACCGACCGCGCGGTGTCATTCCGTTTTACTTTCCCTGAGAACGATAATTCGTATATCCTCTTGGATGCATTTGATGGAGGATCGATGGTGAAAATCATTGCCGAAGAACGTAAAATCGTTGGCTACTGCCAGAATAACCACGGCGGTGTACCTGCCAATTTCAAGAATTATTTTGTAGCCATTTTCGATAAAGATTTTGAAGTGGTTAAAACCTGGAAAGACGAAAATCTGCAGGACAAATCAGAAGCCGAGAGTTTCCATGTAGGCGGTATTGTTGGTTTCAAAACCCAAAAAGGTGAAGAAGTAAATGTAAAACTGGCTTCATCGTTTATCAGTGCCGAACAAGCAGAACTGAACCTGAGCCGGGAAATTGGGAACAAATCATTTGAAACAATTAAAGCAGAAGGTGAGCAGATCTGGGAAAAAGAACTGGGCCGAATTAAAGTGGAAGGCGGCAGCGAAGCCGAACAAAAAACATTTTACTCGTGTCTGTATCGCACGTTGCTTTTCCCGCGAAAATTTTATGAATTTGATGCCGACAACAATATTGTACATTACAGTCCGTACAACGGCGAAGTTTTGCCCGGGTATATGTTTACCGACAATGGTTTCTGGGACACCTTCCGTGCGGTATTCCCATTCTTCACACTGATGTATCCGGACCTGAACAGTCAGATCATGGCAGGACTGGTAAATACTTACAAAGAAAGTGGATGGTTGCCGGAATGGGCAAGTCCGGGGCACCGTGGTTGTATGATTGGCTCAAACTCAGCATCGCTTATTGCCGATTCGTACCTGAAAGGAATACGAGGCTACGACATTGAGACGTTGTACGAAGCCATGATTAAAAACACCAAGGGCTACATGGAAGAGATTCATTCTGTTGGTCGTTATGGTGCCGATTATTACAACAAACTGGGCTATGTGCCCTACAACGTTGGCATTAACGAAAACACAGCCCGTACACTGGAATATGCCTATGCCGATTACTGCATTTGGAAACTGGCTAAGGAGCTGGGAAAACCACAGGAAGAGATTGACCTGTTCAAACAACGTGCCCGCAATTTCCATAACGTTTTCGATGCTGAAAGCAAGTTGATGCGCGGTAAAAACGAAGATGGTACTTTCCAGTCGCCATTTAGCCCATACAAATGGGGCGATGCTTTTACCGAAGGAAACAGCTGGCATTACACCTGGAGCGTTTTCCAGGATATTGAAGGCCTGAAACAACTGATGGGTGGCAACGATGAGTTTGTGGCTATGCTCGACTCGGTGTTTGTAGTTCCTCCAATCTTCGACGATTCTTATTATGGGGGTACAATTCACGAAATTCGTGAAATGCAAATTGCCGGAATGGGAAATTATGCACACGGAAACCAGCCCATTCAGCACATGATCTACCTGTACAATTATTCCGATCAACCATGGAAAACACAGGCACATGTTCGCGAAGTGCTGACCAAATTGTACTCGTATCAGGCTGATGGTTATTGTGGCGACGAAGACAACGGCCAGACTTCGGCATGGTATGTTTTCAGCTCAATGGGATTCTACCCGGTTTGTCCGGGAACTGATGAGTATGTGTTGGGATCGCCGCTGTTCAACAAAATCACGCTAACACTTGAAAATGGTAATAAGTTTGTGATCGATGCCTCCAATAACTCAAAAGAGAACGTTTATGTAAACGATGTAAAACTGAATGGCAAATCGTACAATAAAAACTTTCTGAAACATGCCACGATTCAAAATGGTGGTAAACTGGATTTTGATATGGCCAGCCAGCCCAACAAAAATCGGGGAACGGAACCAAGCAGCTTCCCCTACTCCATGACTTTTGAAGATTAATTGACAACTGCGAAATTGCAAAATTGTTAAATTGTAGATAATAAAAAGGCACTTTCCGACATTGTAAGTTTTTAACTGGCATTTCGGAAAGTGCTTTCTTTTTGATTCCCATTCAGGCAATCCGCCCTCTTTCTTATTCAGAAAGCATTCTTCGCTTACCACCAAGAGTTTAAAATTATAAGGCAGTAAAACTTTGCGCCTATATTTACGTTTTACGAATACAAACTTTTAACTTAAACGATTATGCAAAGTAACGCAGTAGGCTGGTTTGAAGTTCCGGTTAACGACATGGACCAGGCCATAAAATTTTACGAAACAGTATTGGATATCAAACTCGATCGTAATCAAATGGTGCCGTTGGATATGGCGTGGTTCCCGATGACAGATGAAAGCTACGGTTCCGCCGGATCACTGGTATGTCACCCGGAGTTTTATAAGCCATCGACCGATGGTGTTGTTATTTATTTTACAGCACACTCGGGCGATCTGAATAACGAACTTTCACGTGTTGAAGAAGCGGGAGGTCAGGTATTGCAGCCCAAAACAAAAATCTCGGACGAATATGGTTTTATGGCCTTGCTTATCGACAGCGAGGGCAACCGGATAGCTTTGCACTCAAGGGAATAGCCAGACTCAAAAAGTTTGGGTGGCATCATTCTCTCTTCAGAAATTATCATTCTCCCCTTGGAAATCATAAAGATTTCCTATGAAATAACTCCGCGAGATTAGGGAATATCTATTATGGACAAGGGAATAACAAGTAAGGATGTTGAATTATTGATTGAAGAATTATCCTCCGAGCTTCAGACTTAAAAAAGGATATACATCTACCCCATCTTTATTTTTAAGACTTGTTTGGTAGCTTCGGTTACTTTAAAACGGTTATCGAGTCGGTGCCCCATAATCCAGACAATATTTTTACCGCTACACAGCAACCATGTATTTTCTTTTTCATGAAGAGGCATTTTTCGGTCAATAAAAAAGTCGCTCACCTTTTTAAAACCTGTCATTCCCAGCGGCTGAAAATAATCGCCTTGTTGCCATTTTCGCATCAATAACGGGAATTGCACCTTAGCCAAATCCACACAGGCTATATTTGCCTCTTTAATGATTGCAAAACCGTCGGCATCCAAACGCTCAATCGAAATATCAAAAGGAGCAAATAACTCCATATCGTCCTCTTCAATGTAATAAACACGGTCTTCATCATCGGCTAGTTTCTGAAGGAACAAGGCATCGCGGTCTTTTACCAGCCGGTGTGTTTTTGAGAAAAACTGTTTTCCTGAATGTGTTTTCAGGCTTTGATAAACCGCATCAACAATGCTGGCATTAAAACCATAGCCCGAAAGAATCTCCAACAAAACAGTTTTTGAATGCGTTGAGTTTTGCAATGCAGAAATGGAAATTACATATCTCCCTTTTTCCTCTGTTAATACCTTCTGAATCTCGCTTTCAATAGCATGCTCGTAAATAGCGTATGCCGCTTTCAGATTGTCGACACTGGCCATAAAGTTCTTTTTAAAAGCAGGATTCAGCTCCGAGAACAAAGGCAGTATTTTATGACGCAGAAAATTTCGTTGGTAAACTACTTCATTATTCGATGAATCTTCACGGTAAGAAATATAGTTTTCGGCAGCGTACTTTTCAATATCGTCACGACTTGCAAACAACAGCGGACGAATAAGTTTTCCCTTTTTCTCCTTTATACCGGTAAGCCCTTTTATACCGGTCTTTCGCGACAGATTTAAAAAGAAAGTCTCAATCAGATCGTCCTGATGATGCGCGGTTACAATACAATCGTATTCATACTCTTTTCGAATACGCTCAAAAAAATCGTAGCGCAACTCGCGTGCTGCCATCTCTATTGAAATTCCTTTAAGTGAGGCATATTCTTTTGTCTCGAAAGTTTCGAAATGCGCGAGTGTTCCGTGTTGTTCCACCTGCTCGCGCACAAAAGCCTCGTCGCCATCCGATTCAGCTCCTCGTAATCGGAAATTACAATGCGCAATACCATATTCAAATCCCGAACGTTCGAATAAATGGAGCAGTACCATACTGTCGATCCCTCCGCTAACGGCCAGCAAAACTTTTTGCCCTGACTTTATCAGCTGCTTTTCCTTACTATTGGTAATGAATTGATCGAACATGGTCTGCTTGTTGTTTATTTCCTTCTACTGAAAATTCAGAGACAAAGTTTAAAAACTGTCATTTCGACGAAGAATGAGGAGAAATCTCTTACTTAACAAATAGATTTCTCAGTCGTTCCTCCTTCGAAATGACAAGGATCTATTTTTTTACTTTTCCTACCGCTTCTGCGATGCTCAGAATCACTTCAACCGATTTTAACATCGACGGAATTGGCACAAACTCAAACGGTCCGTGAAAATTATGACCACCGGCAAAAATATTCGGACAAGGCAGCCCGTCGTATGAAAGTCGTGCGCCATCGGTACCACCACGAATCGCCTTAATTTTTGGCTCCACTCCGGCATCAATCATTGCCTTTTCTGCAATATCAATAATGTATTTTACCGGCTCTACCTTTTCGCGCATGTTGTAGTACTGATCTTCCATCTTCAGTTCCACAATTTCCTTTCCGTACTCGGTATTAATCAGTTTTACCACATCGCTCAAAAATTGCTTTTTCTTCTCGAATTTAGTTTTGTCATGATCGCGGATAATATATTCCAGTTCCGCTTCTTCAACTCCGCCGTTCATTGACAACAGATGGTAAAAACCTTCGTATTTCTCGGTATGTTCCGGACGCTGTGTTGGAGGTAGCATGGAAATTAACTTATGTGCTACCAACAGAGCATTAATCATTTTGTCTTTCGCCGATCCGGGATGTACGCTTAAACCTTTAATTTTAATGGTAGCTCCAGCCGCGTTAAAGTTTTCATATTCCAGCTCACCAACCTCTCCACCATCAAGAGTATAAGCAAAGTCAGCTCCAAACTTCTTCACATCAAAAAAGTCGGTTCCTTTACCAATCTCCTCGTCGGGCGTAAAAGCAATGCGGATTTTTCCGTGTTTTAAATCCGGTGAATTTAATAACTGCTCGGCAGCGGTAACAATTTCGGCTACTCCTGCTTTATCGTCGGCTCCCAACAGCGTCGTCCCATCTGCAGTAATAATATCCTGTCCTTTGTAATTTAATAACTCGGGAAACTGCTTTGGATCGATACAAACTTTGTTTTTTAGACAAATGGTACAGCCATCATAATTCTCCACAATCTGCGGATCAACACTTTCGCCCGAAAAATCGGGGCTGGTATCAACATGAGAAATAAAACCAACCACCGGGCAGTCGCTAACGCCTTTGGCCGGAATAGTTGCTGTTACATAACCATATTTATCCATTTCCACTTCGCTCAATCCAATCCCTTTCAACTCCTCAACCAGTTTTTTCATAAAAACCAGCTGGCGTTCTGTACTTGGGTAAGTTTTACTTTTTGGATCGGAAGTGGTGTATTGTTTTGCGTAATTGATAAATCGTTCTACTACTTTTTCCATTTTCATCTCATTAAAATAATTTGTTTCATTTGTATTCGATGTAACTCTCGATGAATTTTAATTCTTCCTATTTGTGAATTTGAAGAATAAAAATTCATGTTCATTTCTGATATGACTTTTTAATGTTCAAATTTCAACGTGATGTGCAAATTTATATTTTTTACAGAGGATAAAAACTGACAAAGCTTTCAAATTAGCATCCAGAATCCAGAGATGTCATCTTTCTACACGCTGAAAATAAAGATTACATCCTTTTATCACTCAGTATCTACTATCAAGCATCCAGAGCCAAGTATCCAGCATCCAGCTTTAAACATCGTCAGAATTAAAGGAAAATCCCAAACGTTTACCTGTAACCATTTTCGAATGACTCATTTTTTGCCGCATCTGATCGACTGTAGCCACCTTCACCTGATCGTAAACCGGCAGTAATAAATCGAATTCAATACTGTATTGAATGGCCGTTTCAACAATTTGCCTAACGAGTCCGGGAGAAATGGTATCGATGGCAAAATCTTTCACCACCTCATCTGACTGCCGCTTCCCTTCAACGAAAAAGTGTTTGTCTTTGTTTATAAAAATGCGTGCTACCAGGTACCCAAGATCGTTTACCCGGTTGTATTTAAACGAATCTGCCAGAAAGTTATAAATGTTAATCACCCCGCAATACGAACGCAGTGAATCTTCCTCGATGTATTTTGTTTTCCATACCGGATGTTTGTCGTCGAACTCGAAAACATTGGAATGCATACTAAATATCAGCAAATCGCCGCCCAATTTAAATTCTACTTCAAAAGGTGCCCTGTCATGATATTGAGGCAAAACCATATCAGGCACCTTGCCTTTCACCGCCTTTATATAGTCTTTTTCAAGCTGATTCAACACCTTTTTCAGGATCGTGAAAGTTAGCCTTGTGTTTTCGTAAACCTGTTGTTTTACCGTTGATTTGATAACCAGTGCTTCAAGAAACGAAGCCCGTACTTCTTTTTCTGTCATAGCGTACAAATATTATCTTCTAAATGTACACAATTACCGAAAAAAAAGAAAGCAGCCCGGATAAGCTGCTTTTATAATTATCGTTATACGTCATGCTGAATTTATTTCAGCATCTTATTTTCTACAATTGAGATTCCGAAACAAGTTTGGAATGACGTCCAGTTAGTAAGCCAATGCAAACAATACTCTGCGTTTTGAAGGCTTGCCCGAATAAACACAAACACCTTCTTCCTCTTCGTATTCCAATGGCATACAACGAATAGTTGCCTTAGTTTCGTTTTTAATGGCTTCCTCGGTTTCAGGAGTGCCATCCCAGTGTGCTGAAATAAAACCACTTTTTGTGGTCAACACTTCTTTAAACTCTTCCCAGGTATCCACTTTGCGTGTATTTTCTGCTCTGTAATCAAAAGCTTTCTGGTAAATATTTTGCTGAATGTCTTCCAACAACTTTTCGACGTATTCGTCAATATTGTCAAGCGAAGTAACTTCTTTTGTCAGGTTGTCACGACGGGCAACTTCAACTGTTCCGTTCTCCAAATCGCGTGGTCCCATTGCCAAACGTACAGGAACACCTTTCAATTCGTATTCAGCAAATTTCCATCCCGGTTTACGCGTATCGCGGTCATCGAATTTCACGGTAATACCTTTTGCTTTTAACTTAGCAATAATTTCATCAACTTTTTCAGTAATAGCTGCCAGTTGTTCCTCTTTACGATAAATAGGAACAATTACCACCTGGAAAGGTGCCAGTTTTGGAGGAAGTACCAAGCCATTATCATCAGAGTGAGCCATAATCAAAGCCCCCATCAAACGGGTTGAAACACCCCATGATGTTGCCCAAACATAATCTTCGGTGCCTTCTTTGGTTGCAAATTTCACATCAAAAGCTTTGGCAAAATTCTGTCCCAGAAAATGCGAAGTTCCCGATTGTAATGCTTTTCCATCCTGCATCAAGGCTTCAATAGAATAAGTTTCTAAAGCACCGGCAAAACGTTCGTTGGCCGATTTTAAACCTTTTATAACCGGAACAGCCATAAAGTTCTCAGCAAAGTTGGCATATAGATTTATAATTTTTTCCGTTTCCTCAATGGCCTCTGCCTTTGTGGCGTGTGCCGTGTGACCTTCCTGCCACAAAAACTCAGCAGTACGCAAAAACAGACGGGTACGCATTTCCCAACGTACAACATTGGCCCACTGGTTGCAAAGAATTGGCAGATCGCGGTACGACTGGATCCAGTTTTTATACGTATTCCAGATTATAGTTTCAGAAGTCGGGCGTACAATTAGTTCCTCTTCCAGTTTAGCATCCGGGTCAACAATTACACCACCATTTTCCTCATCGTTTTTTAAACGATAATGAGTTACAACTGCACACTCTTTTGCAAATCCTTCAACATGATCAGCCTCTTTACTAAAAAAAGATTTGGGTATAAAAAGCGGGAAATATGCGTTTTCATGTCCGGTCTCCTTAAACATACGGTCTAACTCGGCCTGCATTTTCTCCCAAATGGCATAGCCATAAGGCTTTATAACCATACATCCCCTTACCGCTGAATTCTCGGCAAGGTCTGCTTTAATTACCAAATCCTGGTACCATTGTGAATAATTCTCGCTACGCGAGGTCAATTCTTTCGCCATAATCTAATATTTGGTATAGATTTTGTTTTTACTAATATAAATTTTGAGCTTACAAAGAAAGTAATTATTATTGACATTAAATAAACGGAGGATACCTTATGAAATCAAGATTAACATTTTTAGGATTACTGGCTATCATTCTTGGAGCTTGTACGACGGGAGGATATGTGTCTGGTACGTATTCCGACGACATCTACTTTAATCCGGGTGATGTTCCTCCTCCAATAGCCGCTGAAGAGGTGGTGGAAAAACAACCGGTTGAGAAATCGGCCAATACCATGATCATCAGCAACATTGAAAAAGGTGAAGATGGTTCCAACACCATGAACAACTATATTTTCGAAGGCTCGGAAGAGGATGCCGATGTGTTGCGCTACAATATGGATCAAATGGAAATGGAAGCCAGCGACACAACAGTATACTACAACGACGATGAGATGAAATACGTAATAAACAACTATTACGATGGCGATGAACTGGATTACGCTTACCGTATCCGTCGTTTCCACCGTCCGTCTTTCTACGATCCTTTCTACTGGGATAGCTGGAGTTATTACGATCCATTTTACTACGATCCGTATTATTACTCATCATGGTACTCACCATCCTGGTCGCTTAACTGGTCGTTAGGCTGGGGAGGCTTCTATTCCGGATGGGGTTGGAATTCCCCATATTATGGCTGGGGTTATGGATATTACCCTCACTACTATGGAGGCTGGAATAATCACTGGTATGGCGGAGGCTATTACGGAGGTGGTGGTTACTACGGAGGAGGTTACTACAACGATAACGGAAGAGGTTATACTTATGGTCAACGCCCGTCGAGTGGTACCAATCTTTACCGTGGCAATGCAAGCCGCAGATCATCATCGGCAGGAGCAGTTTCGGCACGGAACAACCGACGCGGAACAAGTACCGTAAACAAATCGGCAACAACTTCCAGAACCAGAATTACAACAAACAGATCGGGAACAAACAACGCAAGAGTTTTAACCGAACAAAGAAGAACCAGGAGTGCAACTACTCGTCCGGCAACAAATACATCCAAATCGGCTACTTCGCGCACACAAAGCTACACTCGTCCGGGTTCGGCAACTACAACCCGAAGTTCCCGAAGTTATACACGACCAAGCAGTAGTGCACGTACAAACTACACGAAACCAAGAGTAGTTAATTCGAACAATAATCGATCAAATTCTAATTATTCGACACCAAAGTCGACTTCTACTTACAACAGATCGTATCGTTCAACATCTACTTACAACCGTAGTTCTAGTAGCGGAAGCTCTTCACGATCATATCGAGCACCTTCTTCTACCAAATCAAGCAGCACTTACCGAAGCACTCCTACAAGAAGCAGTAGTGGTAGTAGCTACCGAAGTAGTGGTAGCAGTGTGAGAAGCAGTAGTGGAAGAAGTAGCGGCAGTTCGGGAGTTTCAAGAAGCTCAGGAAGTACTCGCAGCTCCGGCAGCTCAACACGTAGCTCAAGTGGCTCACGTAGTGGTGGAAGAAGATAAGACTGCAAACAATTTCAGGACATTAACGACAAAAACTATTTGCCATGAAAAAAAATATTAGCATACTTTTTTTAGCCCTTTTTATGCCCTTTTTTATACAGGCACAAGATTTGCTCGATGCACTGCGCTATTCCAATATTCAGGTATCAGGAACAGCACGTGCAGGTGGAATGGGTAATGCCTTTGGAGCTTTAGGCGGCGATTTTACTTCTATCAGTATCAATCCGGCCGGCTTGGGTGTTTATCGTACATCGGAATTAACCATTACCCCAAAATTCACATACGGCAGATCGGAAGCGAATTACATGAATACATTGATGGAAGATAACAAATACAACATTGCCTTAAATAATTTAAGCTATGTAACTGTTATTCCAACTGCTTCGCGCAGCGATGTTGGACTTATCAGCGTTAACCTCGGAATTGGTTACAACCGTTTGAAAGATTTTAACAGCAACTGGCTAATGGGAGCCTCGGGAGTAACTAGTTCGATTTTAGATGCCTGGATTGAAAACGCAAATGAAGAAAATCCATATACAGATCCGAGGACATACGAGTTTTACGATAATTTGGCTATTGCGGAATATGGTGGTGTAAATTTAATATATAAAGAGGCTAACTCAGATATATGGAAAAGTGATATTCAAAGAAATCCTTATGACCAATACATTGAAAATGATCCGGTAGCACAACGAAAAAGTATATCGCGCACAGGATCGATAGATGAATATAACTTTGCCGTTGGTTTAAATTTCAACCATAAACTTTATTTAGGGGGAACACTGGGGGTAACCGATATTTACTATCGCGAATCGAGCACTTACGAAGAATGGGATGAGCAGAATATAATTCCGAATTTTGAAAGTTTACAATTTGACGAATACCTGAGAACAACAGGTACAGGATACAATTTCAAATTTGGGATAATCTATAAACCAATAAACGAAATACGTTTGGGAGCATCAATCCACACACCAACATTCTATGATTTGCACGATTTTTACCATACAGAAATGTATGCAACGATTAACTTCACAGACGGAACGCAAAACCAGGAGGCATTATCACGTTTAAGTAATCTCGATTATCGTTTGCACACACCGTTTCGTGCAACATTTAGCGGTGCTTTTGTTATTGCGAAGAAAGGTTTAATCAGTGTTGATTATGAATATGTTGATTACTCATCAGCAAAACTCAGAAATGGTAATTTTACGACTGCCAATCAGGAAATAAAAGAAGCTTCAAAATCGGTTGGAAACATCCGTGTTGGTGGAGAATTGCGTGCAACTAATAATTTAAGTTTACGTGCCGGTTACGAATATTACCCGTCTGCATATAAATCAACCGCATTTGGAAATGACCAGTTTAAATCGAACGATGAATTGAGTGTTTATTCGGCAGGTTTAGGGTATCGTTTTAGCAACTTCACCTTTGATATTGCTTACCGCTTAACTAATATGATGGAATATGAACTTCCCTATGCCTCTCCCGTTTCAGCTACTTACCCTGTACCCAAAGCAGCCGGATTTGATGGAACAACGCACGACATAATGTTTACACTGGGATTTAAATTCTAGTAAAACAAAAGATACTCTCAGAAAGACACATTCCTTTTGGTTTGTGTCTTTTTTTTACGCTTACAGATAATGAGAATACTACTGTTGCATTTATTTTACGAATGTAGTTTGGCTATAAAAGCCTCTTTAAAACTCAAACTAACCGGCAATTTTACATCGCCGAGTTTTACGCTGTTCCCCTCCAAATAAACCACTTTGGAAAGCGAAACCACATACGATTTATGGATGCGGGCAAATCGGGTTTCCGGTAGCAGTGCAATAAAATCCTTAAATCGTCCGTGCACCATCAATAATTGAGTTTCGGTAATAAAACGCACATAATCACCCTGTGCTTCCAGGTAGATTATTTCATCAAAACTTAGCCGGTAATCCTTTTTATCAGCACGTACCATTAAATGTTGCCCGGTGCTCTCTGTGCGTGAGGAAAAACGTTCGAGTGCCCGGTTAACTGCCGTTCGAAACCGATCAAACGAAACCGGTTTGAGCAAATAGTCCACCGCATCAACTTCAAAACCTTCCAATGCAAATTCAGGATAAGCGGTAACCAAAATAAACAGCGGCGGTTCTTTTAAACTTTTCACAAAACCAATTCCACTTAATTTGGGCATGTTTATATCTAAAAACAGCAAGTCGATATCTTTCTGTTTTAACAACTGACCAGCTTCCAAAGCATCGTTACAAACTCCAACTAGCTCCAGCTCGGGACAGGCCTTTACAAAATCGCGGATTACATCCTGCGACAATGGCTCATCATCGACAATAATACAATTTAATGTTTTTGTTTTAGCCATGTTTTGCTAACTCAAATGCACCTGTAAAAGTACTTTAAATGTTTCTTTGTTATCCGAAATCTTTAGCGTATGTTGGTTGGGATAGATCATTTCCAGGCGTTTTCTCACGTTTTCAATTCCAATACCGTGGTATTTGTCCGAGAGCGGGTCGTTGGCCTGCCCTTTGCTATTTTCAACCTCGAAATGTAAAACCTTTTCCGCAACTTCAACTTTAATGTTTACAAAGGCGTCATTCGCACCACCTTTCATTCCGTGTTTAAAGCTGTTCTCAACAAAAGGAAGAAATAATAAAGGTGCTATCTTTTTCCCCTTTATCGCGCCAATGGTATTGAATTCAATTTTGTTTTTCCCCGACCGAAGATTCTGCATATCAATATAATTCTGTAACATCTCCACTTCTTTTTCCAAGGCGATAAAATCGGCATCCGACTCATAAAGAATGTGGCGCATTAAATCGCTGAGCTGTACGATCTTTTCCGACACTTCTTTCGATTCTTTTCGGGCCATACTGTAAATGCTGTTTAACGAATTAAAAAGAAAATGCGGGTTAATCTGCGATTTCAAAGCTTTTAACTCGGCCTGCGATTTTTCCTTTTCGAGCTCTTCGGCACGGAAATATCCTCGCGCCAGGTGCAATAAACTGGATATAAAAAGGTAAATGGCAAAAAACAACGAAATATCCCAAAAGCTGTAGTAAGCAATAAAATAATAGCCTTTAAAAATGTAGTCGATCAGGCTATCGAATAACAATAGATAAAAACCTGCCCCAAAAGCAATCGCGGCAATTACAGCAACAGCGTAACTGAAATAATTGCCACGCTCCCACAGAAAAGGAAAAAGCATTTTCAAATTCAGGTAAACCACAAAAACAATGGGTAGATGAAAAACTGCCGTGTAAATAAGGTCAATCTGTTTAACTTCAGCCGACACTTTTAACACATTCATCAGAATTAAAAACGATAAACACCAAAACAGGATATGTTGTAATACCCTGTTTTTAATAAGTTGGCCAAGTGCTATTTTAAAGTCGCTATTCATTTTTTGCGAAATAACGTCACGGACAGCCCGTCTTCAAACGCGTCTTCCGAATCCACATATTTACTTACAAATTTTTGTAATTCTTTTGGATTGGCGGTGAGCAAAATAAAATCACCGTTATCCTCGTGATGAATCCTGATCTTGTTTTCCTTAATCAGATCTTCAAGCCATTCCGGATCAAACCAACGGATTTCGAGTTTATCGTCGGAAACAGTTAGTTTGGCAAAAGTGTGCACCGGAACCAGATGCAGGTCTGCCAAAGTAATGTCTTCGTCTTCTCCGTATTCTTCAATATAAAAATCCAGGAAATATTCATCTGCCAACTTAATCACGTGCACTACAAATTTCGATTCTTTCACTACGCCATTGTCGTTTGACGTAAGCATTAGCACATATCGTTTTTTGTCGCGTATACTGTCTTTTTGATCTCCAAGAAACGGATGGGTGAAATTCCAAGAATCATCAGAACCACTAAAAACAACATCCTGATCATCGTCTTCAAACCATTCGCCCAATAGCAAATCGTTTTCAAACAAATCATTTTCGGTATACAAAGGGTAAAAGGAGTATACAACACACCCCGACAACAAAAGAGCAGTTGTAGCAACGAGCAGAATAATACGTGTTTTCATTTTGATTGTTTTTTAATTTCTTCTCGAAAGTACAGGACTTTAACCGCCCAAAAGATTTTTTTCGTTGAGATATGACTTTTTGTCGTTGAGATAAAAAACCACCAATCAGAAGCAAAATGAAAACCGGCCAAAACGGTTAAAATAAGTAATTCAATCCGATATATATACCGGAATCACCATCGCGTTCATCTACGGCCATACCGTAATCGCAACGAATGATAAAGTTTTCGTTCATGGCAGCGCGGAAACCTAAACCAAATGAATAATGCATTTCTTCTGCTCCACGATCAAAATATACGCCATCTTGATATGACAACCAGGGTTCAATAAGCGTTTCGGGTAATTCAATATCTTTTAATACCCGTCCAAAATCGGTAAAAGCATTCAGCCCCATATAAAAGTTATTGTTCATAAACTGAAAGCGGGCAAATTTCCAGCGAGCTTCAATATTTCCTAAAAATACAGCATCACCAACTACGCGGTTACGTAATATTCCGCGTAATGAATTGGCACCTCCCAATCCTTCAGAAGTAGAACTTTTCATTATGGAAGTAATCAATTGTGTTTGATAGTAAAAAGGAACATCTCCGGTAAGCGTTGTTTGATAGGCCAGCCGGTAGGCAAAAGAAAGATCGTCGGGAATGATGGTAAAATACTGACGATGAATAAGGCTAAGTTTGATAAAACTATGCTCGCCACCTAAAAACTCGGACGAACCAAGTAAAACTGCTTCTGTCCACATTCCTTTCATCGGGTTGGGTTTATTATCGCGGGTATCGTAAACAATACCGGCTTTTACCGTAGGTACAAAACCACCATCGGCATCTTCATCCGAAATAATTCCCCATTCCCGGTATTTTTCATATAGTCCCGGCTCTTCGCTGTGTGGAGGCAATAAATCAGCTTCATCTTTATTTTTATTGAGCTTATCGATATCTACATAGTCGACTTTAAAATTCAGGAGGTTAAAACCACCAACCCAGTCAAACTTCTCGCCAGCAAGATCACCGCGTAAATCAACCTTAAAACGAAACAATTTACGGTCGTATTTGTAAAACATCCGGGTTTTGTAATCGGCTGTTTCATCATCGTACCAGTCTTTGTTTACAACCGCATCGTAACCGTTAAACCCATAAAAATCGTAAGCGCGATCGCTTAAGTAACTAATATCAACCGATGTTTGTAATCCGGGAATCAATTTATCCGAATCGTAATTAAAACGATTTATGCCGCTCCCTTTTGTGAACCGCGATACTTCGAGATAAATGCTATGGTCGTATTTCGGATAACGGCTTCCGTCGCCATAATGATAAAGACTTACCAAACCACCGTATTGAAATCCAAGGTCGGTGTCGAAAGTTACGGCCGGCAAAGCCCCAAAATTCCACCCCTGTTTGGTTACACTTTCCTGAGCCCCCGACAATAAATAAGTAGTTAAAAATGTGCATAAAAACAAGATACGCTTCATGAATATAGTTTTTGATTAAAACTTTGCTCAAACAGAACTATTCAAAGATGAACACTAACGAACAATAAACGAATATAAATAAAATTTAAATTACCAATGGTGCATATTATTGAGATTTGTCTTCGAGGAATGGTTTTATACCAAAAACTAAATTCATTATAAAAGTGGCATAAAATGTGAAAAGTACAGAAAAAGAGCAGCTATAAAACGCTCCTTATTTCAATCCAAATTATGTAATTCATAACCTATGAAAAAACGTTTTCAGGCTTTTATATAAATGAAGATATATATTAATTGAATTAACCCTAAAAAGGAATAAAAAAGGCTGTCCAAAAAATAAATTGGACAGCCTTTTCTTTATCACAGTTACTAATTTTTACTGTAGAGGAGCTTTAATTGCCTCCGGTAAATAATACTCTTCGCTTATTTTGTCTTGTGGAACCCAGAAAATTGGAGTTCCCCAATCGTCATCATCCATTACGGCAGAATAGAAATCGTAATTATTTGCTCTTTCAGAAGGAGGTAATTCAAAACGTTCAAGCATCATTGTTGCATTTACCAAATCCAGACTAGAACCACTACAAGTAATCGGTTCCAGTTTTGGGTGCCGCGTTCGGCGTAATTCGGCGAAACACTCAAAAGCTTCCCATATATTTAAATGAATGTATTTCTGCTGCATCAAGATTTCCATTTTATCTTCAATTCCACTTGCTGCTTCAAACTGACTTTGAATAGTAGTCGCGTAATTCTCTATTATGCTTGCATCAGGTTTCTGAGGAGTAAGAATTGCTTTAGTCACATCATTCATGTCGCCGGCATAATTTGTAACACCATTCATCATATACCAAAAATCTACCGAATGACGAACTGCATCGTTCATGTGCTCACCTGCAGATTTGCCTGTTGAAGTATATCCTTTAAGACTTACTTCTGCTAATAACAAATCGGTTTCAGCTAAAGAGAAAATATAAAGCGGAGATTCGGACAATACATAAGTTACAGGATTATAGAATGTCCAAGGACAAGCCTGAACCATAATATCCATAGAACGGTTAGGTGTAATAACATTATACTGTGCATCAATTTGTGGGTAAACATTTCTTTTCGCACTATCAATAGGAAGAGCTTGGTCAACCTCCAATCCTACACGAAGATACTTATTACGTTCCCAGTTTCCTGAAACTCCGTAATATTCTACATCTTCTGCGGTTCCATCATCAGTGAATCCCATTGTAAGAACTGGCAATCGAGGATCATCAATTTCTACATCATAATTATCAGAACCATGATTCATTCGTGTCATAATTACATCAGGTACTGTAAGCGCATAAAACTGCTCATAGAGTCCACGTTGAAAGATACCACCGGATGAGTTTCCAATTCTATTTTCATTAACTTGTGGTGAAGAAAAAGTGAAATCTTCTTCCGGTAAATCCTTAATCGCCTCAGTTAAATACGGTTGTACATAATCAGCAGCCACACCTGATATACGAACACACGATTTTAATGTTTCGGCATTAATATATTGTACCCACTTATTTATATCACCTTTAAAGAAAATATCCTGAGTTTTAAATGTGTTTTTAGCAACAGGAGACATTTTTTCGTATGTAGCAGGCAGCTCAGCGGCAATAGTCTGATATTCTTCAATTACCGATTTATATATCTCCATAGGATCGTCATATGGAGCAAAAAATACTCCTTGAGTCCCCTGAAATGCATCGAAATAAGGGATACTATTAAATAAATCGACAGTTTGCAATGCTACAACATCTTTTAATACAGTTGCAAGTTTCAAATACAATATATTATCATCAAGCTCAGCTCCATCCAAAGTAGAAACTTCGTCTCTAATTAAGCTAAAATTTGTCAAATCAGTGTAAAAGCGAGAAAACTTATTGTAAGTATTTCCGTTGGCATTGTCCATAAAATAATCTAAATCACCAAAATGATAATCAGCCCAAAGGTTGATGTATGATTCAGAATATGGTAGAAATTCAGCCAATTGGGAAACTCCAACAAAACTCATATACCAACCACTTAAGAACCAATACCATTCACCATAGTCTTTCATCCAGAAACGGGTTTTTTCCATATGCGTAAACAATCCGGAAACAACTTCTTCGGGCTCGGGTTGATAAACCTGTGGATCCAGCCAATCTTTGTCCAACTCATTGCTACAAGAGCCCAACAAGAGAGGAATAATCAGAATATATATTAACAACTTTTTCATAATCATTCACTTTTTTTATTAAAAACTCAAATTCACTTTAAATCCATAAGAACGTAACGATGGGAAGTTGGTATTCTCAATCCAACTGTCATTACCAGTTCCTAACATTGATTCCGCATCAATATTTTTTACACTTTTATAGATATAAAACAAGTTACGAGCGGTAATACCTACTGATAATTTCTGCATTTTTAATTGTTCAGAAAAACGTTTTGGGAAAGTGTATGTTAACGAAGTTTCCCTAAACTTCACATAGTTATTTTTCTCAATCATATCAGGCTGCCAACCGGTACCCATATCATGAATATAAGACGAATAATAGTCACGAGCAGAAACGATAATGTCGTTAGGAGTTCCATCTTGTTTTGTTCCAGGTAATATCATACCATCATGACGCTCACGAGTAGTTCCATCACCAAGAGTTTCGGTCCATGTTATCCCTCCATGTCCAGGACGTCCAGGCAAAGTTTCTTCTGTTAAACCATTACCCATCAAATAAAAATTTGAATAAGAAAGAATACTTCCACCTATTTTGTAGTCTAATGCAGCCATAAGGTTCAGCATTCCCCAATCACCTTGTAAGTAAAAGTTTGTACTCAAACCTCCATAAATATCAGTATTTGTACTTCCTACACAAATTTCATCTTCAGGATCAGTAGATAGATAATACAATCCATCATCACCAACCATTCGGTTACCATTATCATCTCTAGCATAATCCTGTATCCAAAGAGTATTCATG